>JACPOL010000004.1 GCA_016185065.1 Chlamydiales bacterium | reverse complement strand
TAACAGGATCCGCTTCGCTGGCAGAATCGGCGCTAACCGCGCCGGCAGGATAAGGGAAATTTTCCGGAGATCCTGCCGGCGCGGTTAGCGCCGATTCTGCCAGCGAAGCGGATCCTGTTATAATTTTTTTAGGTGTTTTTGAGGCCGAACTGCTTGGGTTTTAGTGAGAACCAGGCGAAGGCCGCGGCGAGTAGGCCATAGAGGATGAGGCTGAAGGAGTCGGGAAGCAGGGGAAGGGCATCGGTGTTGACCCAGCCAAGGATGGCGAGGAGGGCGGTCACGACTCCCATGCAGGCGTCTCCTGCGACGAGACCGGAGGCGGCCAAGATGCCGCGATCCTTTGCTGCACTGGCTTTATTGCCACCTTTTGAGAGGTGCTCAACAGCGAAAGAGGTGATGCCGCCCGCCATGATCCCTGCGCTTAGAGAAAATGGAAGGTAGAGGCCAATTGCAAACGGGAGAATAGGCAGCCGGACGAGCTCGAGAAGAAGGCCGATAAGAACGCCAATGCCGACGAGCGTGAAAGGGATGTTTCCAGAGATAACGCCCTGCGCGACCATTGCCATCATTGTGCCCTGAGGAGCTGGCAGCTCTGGCGTACCAAAGCCGTATACTTTGCTGAGAAGGTATAGGGTGCCGCCGATAAAGGCTGCTGGGAGAATGACTCCGATGATTTCACTGATCTGCTGAGTTCTAGGAGTTGCCCCCAAAAGGAAGCCTGTTTTTAGATCCTGAGAGGTTGTCCCTGCAAGCGCGATGGCGACGTTAACAACAACGCTCATTGTTAGAGCGGCGATAAGGAATATTCTCTCGGTCCAACCGAGCGCAACAAAGACAAGGCAGGTGATGAGCAGCGTGGTGATTGTCATTCCCGATACCGGATTCGAGGTGCTGCCGACAATGCCCACCGTAAGAGAGGTCACGGCGACAAAGAAGAATCCCAGAAAGATGAGAAGCAGAATGGTCAGTAGGTTCATCGGAAGGCCGGGAAAGAGCCAGAGCGTGAGAATGATCGCAATAGAGCCCAAAATGAGCCAGCGGAGGGAGATGTCTCTATCTGTTCTAAGAATATGTTTCGAATCTGTGGCGCTCTGAAAGAGCTCGCTGAATCCCACTTTCAACGTTTTTCCAATGAGCGGCGCTATTTTAAATAAACTGAATAGTCCGCCTGTTGCAACTGTACCAGCGCCGATGTAGCGCACATATTTTGACCAGATATCGGTGGCTGTCATTTCAGAGATGGGTATCACGCTTGGAAAGATCGTCACACTCCCAGCTCCGAAGAGTTTAATCAGGGGGATAAAGACTCCCCAGGCGAGCACTCCTCCAGCGAACAGAACCGATGCGATGCGCGGACCGATGATAAAGCCGACGCCAAGAAGGGCCGGTGTGCAATCCATGCTAAACTGCGTGCGCTGAAAGGGTTTGATGATATAGGTGGGAACCTCATTCCAGAGATGGAGAACTCCTCCCATGATCTTGTAGAGGGCTCCAGTGATGATGCCGATGATCGCGATCGGAGCGCTTCCGTGAGCGTTCTCCCCCGCTCGTAATATCTCCGCGCAAGCTGTTCCTTCAGGAAAGGGGAGCTTTCCATGCTCTTGGACGATGATGTAGCGCCGCATCGGAATCATGAAGAGCACACCGAGGATCCCCCCAAGCGCTGAGAGGAAGAAGATTCTCATTGCAGAAGGAGCCTCTCCCAAGAGAAAGAGCGCAGGAACTGTGAAGATCACACCCGCTGCCAGTCCCTCACCTACAGAGGCGATCGTCTGTACTAGGTTGTGCTCTAAGATGGAGACGTGTTTGAAAACAAGTTTGAGAATTCCCAGTGAGAGAACAGCTGCGGGAATCGAGGCGGTAACGGTGATTCCTACTTTGAGTCCCAGATAGGTGTTGGCAATTGCAAAAAGAAGGCCCAGAAGGAGGCCGAGGGTTACGGCGCGAAAAGAGAATTCAGGAACGCGTGTTGCTGCTGCAATGTAGGGCTTGAAGCGTGGGACCTTCACAAGAAAACCTATCTAGCTATTTTTTACTACTAGTGCCACGCATTACAAATGTTCGCCAGTTAAAAGTGTATTTTTTACCTTTTTTTTCTCCTTGGGCTTTCTCTTTTTCAAAAGTTATGCGGATATTTACTAATTTTAATTCTTCTCCACTCTGCCCCTCTTTATCGCTCACAGTCCAGAAGTAGACCTTTCTAATATATTTTGCGGGGTGAATGAGAGAGACCGTGATCTTATCCTCCTTATCGGGAGGAGGAACTTCTTTTCCCACGGGGGCTGGTTTTGAGAGCGTCTCCCATTCGACACTATTTCTATAGAGCTCCGCCTTGATTGCCGCAAACTCTAGGGCTGAAAGACGAGAGATCTCTGCTCCCTCCACAGAGGAGAAGTGCGCTTTAAGCAGACGAAGGGGATTGCGCACTAATGGAAGAGCACATATAGATAAAAGAGAGAAGGCGATAACCAGTTCAAGCATGAGATAGGGGCGTTTTTTTGAATATCGAGAAAGGTTCATAGATGGAATTTCAGGGAAAAGCCCTTTATAATCTCGTTAGAATCAGCTGGCTGGAAGAGCCTAGCATAGTGGTCGAGCCTTGGCAAGTTGAGGATCTTAGATCGGCCTCTCTAGAAACGTTATTTGCACGCCTTGAAACGCTCGGCATAGAGCTGAGCCCTGAAGCCTTTCTCGTGCATGCAGAAGAGAGCCAGGATCCAGAAGAGCTTATCGATCACCTCTATGATGGCGTCCTTGAAGATGCGGGATATGAGCAGTCCTATCTTCTTATCTTTGAACTCTGGCGGCGCCTACTTCCTCAAAAATTTGCTTTGTCCGTCTTTTGTGATGAGCTCGATTGGCGCATCTACCTGTACGATCGGGAGCTTCTAAGCCAAGAACATCTGCAAGAGGTGATCTCAGATTTAGAAGATCTCCTCGACGAGAGCGTCGATAATGGAGCAGAGCCTAAAGAGATCTTTTTGACCCTCGAAAGCTTTTGCGCCCACGATCTTGAGCGGTTTCTCTATGATTACGCCACCGGATTGATCGATGGGGGTGAGGATCTTGACGCTTCTGAGCTCATCGACGAGTTTTATATCTACATCGAGAAGACAAACTGGTTCGACTTCTTACGGGCAAGGCTGCTAGCTCCTGTTGATCTCGAAGAGTCGGTTCTTGTGCTTGAGCGGCTTCTTTTGCAACTGGAAGAGGAGCCCGATGTCGACCTTCTGTTTGAAATCACCACCTATCTCGTCACTCAGGGCGACCCAGCTCTCTTTCAGAGGTGTATAAAACTCCTCATGACACTCATTGATGATGAAGAGAAGTTTCAAGCTCTTGTTAAACTTGTTGTTGAGTACTTCTGCTGCTTAGATCTCGATACCCATCATAAAAGCGCGCAGGAGTTTCTCTCTCAGCGGCAGAATCGATCTCTAGACGCACCAGTAGACGCCTCCGATTTTAAGAGTATTTATCTGCTCTTAGAGAACTCTCAAGGGAAAAAAATCTAGATAGTCGCAAGAGGTGAGAAGGTAGCGGATGCCGCCCGCTTCTCCGAACATTTGCACTCCCTTTTTGAGGTTGTGAAGATGCCCAAAGACGCAGATCTCCACTTTATACTTTTCTAAGATTGCTGAGGCGCGAGAGGGTTTGAGGTCTGCGCTAATTGGAGGGTAGTGAGTGAGAGCGATGCGCGTTTTTGCATGAGGATCGAGGTTTTTCAAGCTCAGTTCAAGGCGCTGGAGCTCTCTTTCAAAGAGTCTGGCATCCTCCTCCTTTTTACTTGCAAGCTCTTCCGCCGTTCTCTTTTTCGCCTGAGGATTTTCTTGAAAGTCGATGTAAGGACCGAAGCTGAACTCCTCGGTGTCCCAGAGCCTCGCGCCCCCAATTGAGATCCCATTCCAGTTAAACACATCATTTTGAATGAAGTGGATAGAAGAGGGCATCACCTCTCTCATCTTCTTGGGAGAGCTCCACCAGTAGTCGTGATTTCCTCTTAAAAGAAGCTTGGTTCCTGGGAGTTTATCGATCCACTTTAGATCGACCAGAGCGTCTTCAAGGTAGATGGCCCATGAGATATCTCCAGGAATTAAAACTAGATCTTCCGCTCTTATCGTGGCGCGCCAGTTCTCTTCGATGCGCTCGGCATACTCCTTCCAGAGGGGGCCAAAGACCTCCATCGATTTTTGTGGAACGCCGAATGAGAGGTGGGGATCGGAGAGAGCGTAAACAGCCATTAAATTGTGAAGCCGTCGGGCAGGTGAGTTCCTGAAGGGATGATGATAATGCCGTCGCGGATATAAACTCCATCGCCATCATACTTCTGCAGATTCTCTCTATTGATCAGCTGCACATTATTCCCTATCGATGAGTGCTCATCGATGATCGCCTTTTCTATGCGGCAGTTTTCACCGATGGAAAACTCGCCAACGTAGGATTTATGACCTGAGATGATCGAATTGCGGATCACAGTTCCCTTCTTGATCTGCGCGCGCAGTCCCACGATGCTGCCCGTGATCTCTTGCGCTTCGACGATTGCTCCCATACCGATCACCGAGTTTTCGATATGGGTCTGGTGAATGACCGGGTTGGGAAGCTGTTGAGGTTTGGTGTAGATCGGCAAGATCTCATCGTACATATCGAGACAGTTCTTATTCGAAAGAAGAGCCAGATTCGCTTTGTAGTAGGAGGCGATCGTTCCAATGTCCTCCCAGTAACCATCAAAGATATAGGAGTAGGTCCTCCCCCGTTTGACCTGGAGTGGAATTAGATGCTTTCCAAAGTCTTCGCCCTCTTCTCTTAGCAGCGAGATCAGGCAAGAACGTTTAAAGACGTAGATTCCCATCGACCCCAGATAGTGAGGCCCCTTAACTCCCGGCCGCTTTTTCTCGGTAAAGTGGCCTTCAGGAAGTTCGTAGAGCTTGAGCAGCTCGGGAGTGTTCGGTTTCTCGAAGAACCCCTCCACATGCCCCGTTGCGTCAATTCTCAATAGCCCCATCCGTTTGGCTTCCGCCTCTTCTACAGGGATTGTTGCGATCACTAGATCAGCATTCGTATCTTTGGCAAAGTTCACCATCGACATGAAGTTCGCGTTGTAGAGCTGATCCCCAGAGAGAATTAAGAAGTACTCCGCAGAGGATTTAATCAGATGGTCGATGTTCTGGCGCACTGCATCGGCGGTTCCCTTAAAAACGACCTTTCTCTGGGGAGTGTCTATCGGAGTGAGCAGCTGAATATCTCCCCTCTGAAACTGGTGGGGTGTGAAGCAGCTCTTCACATACTGGTTCAGATCTGCAGCGAGATGCTGAGAGATGATATAGATGCGGTTGATATTGGAATTCAGAGAGTTAGAGATAGGGATATCAATGAGGCGGTAGCGCCCTCCAAAAGAGACAGCTGGCTTGCAGCGCGACTGAGTCAGGGGAAATAGGCGCGTTCCTTCACCACCCGCTAGTACAATGCTAGCGACTTCGCCCGGGATCTCCCGATGTTGCCTGACAGAGCCCATCCCACTTCTCTAAATAGGTTAAAATTATTATTTAACATAATAGAGAGGAGAATTCAAATAATTATTTTATAGAAGCCAGGTTCTTAATTTCGTGGGCATTGTAGCTAGATCGCACAAAAGGACCCGCATAGACGTAGCGGACGCCCAAGCTCTCTCCAAAGTCGGCATACTCTTTGAACTTTTCCGGGGGGATAAAGGCTTTAACAGTTAGTTTTTTACGATTGGGTTGAAGGTAGTGGCCAATGGTGATGATATCGCAGCCGGCAGCATGGAGATCCGCAATCGTCTCTTTCACCTCGGCTTCACTTTCCCCTAAGCCGAGCATGATGCCCGACTTTACAAAGAGGACCTTGCCGCTCTCTTTGACATGCTTAAGCACTGCAAGCGTCCGTTCATAGGTCGCCTTGTGGCGAACGCGAGGAGTTAGAGACCTGACAGTTTCGATGTTATGGTTAAAAATCTCCGGCCGCTCTTCAAGAATTCGGTCGACTGAAGCGAGGTTGCCGTTGAAGTCGGAGGTAAGCAGTTCGATGGTCACTTCCGGATCGTGGCGGCGTACCTCGCGGATGATCTCAGCCATGTGGGCGGCCCCGCCATCTGGCAGATCGTCGCGGGCAACCATCGTGATCACCACATGCTTTAATCCCAGCTCCTTTACAGAGAGTGCGATGCGCAGAGGCTCATCTGCTTCGGGCCCTTTGGGCTGTTTAGAAAAATCGATATCGCAGAATCCGCAGTTGCGGGAGCACTCCTTTCCGAGTGCGAGGAAGGTCGCCGTCTTCTTATTATAGCACTCAAGGCGGTTAGGACACTTCGCCTCTTCGCAGACAGTATTGAGCTTATACTTTTCAAGCACCGCTCCCGTTTTAAAAAGAGAGCCCCCCTCGGGCAGCCTGCGGTGTAGCCAGGAGGGGAAGCGGCCTCTTTTTACAGCGGCCTCTTCGCCACTTTCTGGCTCTTGGTTAGCTGGCAGAATATTGAGTCTGCGCGGAGAGTCACTCATCTTCTAACCTTAGGCGGAAAGTGGATGGGCGTATCTTGAGCGAGGAGAGCTGCCTCAAGCCACGCCTCTGGCGTAGTTGGATGCGCATGGATCGTATCCGAGACAGATTCGATTGTGAGCTCGCTCGAGATAGCAAGCGCCATCTCAGCAATGAGCGCCGATGCGTCGTGGCCGACGATCTGAGCTCCCAGAATCTGACCTGTCTTCTGATCGGTAACCACTTGAGCAAAGCCCTCTGTTTCTTGCGATGCGATAGATTTGCCTAGCGCCTGGAAGGGGAACTTTCCCGCAACAGCTGAGGTGCGGCCCGCCTCTTGCGCCTGTTCGAGAGTCATGCCCACCGTCGCGATTTCTGGCGAGGTAAAAATAACAGCTGGAACTGCGTTGTAGTGCATCGAAGCCTCTTTGCCTGCCGCATTGCTCGCTGCGACGATCCCCTGGTGGGAAGCCACGTGAGCTAGGAGGAACTTTCCCGTCACGTCGCCGATCGCGTATATTCCAGGTACATTCGTCTCCATCTTCTCGTTAACCTCAATCGCGCCCTTCGCGTCGACCTTCACGCCCGCTTTTTCTAGGCCGAGATCCGAAGAGACCACTCTTCTGCCAATCGCCACAAGAGCGATATCGAATGCAACAGGGGGCTTGTCTTTAAGGCGGACCGTCACTCCAGATGAAGAGGTGTCGATTCCTTCGACCATGACTCCAGTCATGATGTCGATCTTCTTCTGCTGAAAGGCGCGCGTCAGAGTGTCGGAGATCATCTTTCCCTGAATCTGCACAATGGAAGGAAGCGCTTCCAAAATCGTCACGCGCACCCCCAGCTCTGCAAAGAGAGAGGCGAATTCGCAGCCGATGTAGCCGCCGCCAATCACAGCAATTGAGAGAGGAAGAGAGGTGAGTTCTAGAATCGATGTCGAGTTGAAGATCTTCTTATGATCGCAAGGAAATGCGGGGATATCCAGTGGCTCTGAGCCCGTTGCGATGATGATCTTATCCGAAGAGATAATCGCGCTCTCCTGTCCCTTCACTTTAATCTCTGAAGGAGAGAGGAGCTCGGCTTGGCCGCGCATGATTGTGATCTTATTTGAATTCAGCAAGCCCTCAAGGCTCTTGCGAATTTTTTGCACCACATTGTCTTTGCGCTCTTTCATCTTCTGGTAGTTAAAAGAGACGGAGCCAACAGTGATCCCATATTCGCTAGATTCTTGAACCTTTTTGAGAACGTGAGCTCCTGCAATCAGCGTCTTTGTCGGGATGCAACCCACGTTCAAGCAGGTTCCGCCGAGATCGCCTTTTTCGATTAGACAGACGCTCTTTCCCATCTGGGCAGCTTTAATCGCTGCAACATAACCGCCAGGTCCCGCTCCAATTACAGTTAAATCAAATTTTTTCTTTTCCATGAGCCACCAAAGTTTTTCGCTCCATGTTATCGACTTTGAGAAAATGCCGCTACCCAAGAGAGAGGGAGACCCAGGAATTTTACACAGAGATCACGGAGACACAGAGAAAGAGGAGAAGATCATCTCTTCTGCTCCCTGCAGAAAAGATGGATCCCCTGCCGCTTCGCGGCATTTTTTTCTTTTTCTCTTCTTTCTCTGTGTCTCCGTGATCTCTGTGTAAAATCTTCTCTTTCACAATCTTTTTAGCGAATAGTATCTTGTTTGATTTCGGCATTTCCAAAATCTCGGGGTTTATGCGAGGATGAGAATAGAAATGAGAATTTGAGGTGGTGTATGAAGCCAACAGATCGCCAGAAAGTTTGTGCCAATTGCGATGGAAGGATCTCCTATGATTCTACAATCTGCACCTACTGCGGAGCAGAAGTCGCAGAAACCGATACCGCGCAGATGCAGCTCTTCAAGCACCAGGCCCTTCAAGAGAGCCTCACCTCCCTCTACTCACCTCCCTACTCTAAAAAAGCAGCAGAAGCTCAAACAGAAACTCCAGAGCCTGTGAAGAAAAGAGTAGAGACGTTCAAAGAAGTTAAAACTGTCACCGCTGGTTTAGGAGCCACCACTATGCAGATCAACAATTCAGAAGGAGAAGCACACGAAGCCCAGAGCCAGAGCGGCCTCCTCCCTATTCTTTTTCTCTCAATCGGAAGCAACCTCTGCCTACTCGGCCTTCTCCAGTTCTTCTTCTCAGAAGGCGGCTTTTTAAAGCTCGAGTGGGATGCCAGCTACTGGTTCATCTACTGCCTCATCTCCCTTCCCCTCATCTACTTCGGCATGAAGAAGGCCTCCCCCTTCAAAAAGTAATAAAAAAAGACCGTTGAAAAACGGTCTTTTTTCTTTAGAGACTTTTTTCTCTTGGGATCTAGTTGCTTTCGAGAGCTGCGTAATTCAAGGCGCCAAGTGCGAGCAGGGTTGCAACTGCTGCAAGCGGATGGATCACAGCTGCTGCGGCGCTTAGCGTGATTATGTTCACTATTTTTGCAGTATAATTCGCTCCTGATGCAGCGTTTCTTACCATCTCTACCATCTCAGCTGGAAAATTGCCAAAACTTTCTAGGTACTCTTCAGCAATGGGAAATCCAATCATGCCTAGAGAGAAAAAAAGAGCGATAGCTGATAGCGTTGGAGAGACCATGCCAGCAAGGATGAACAGCGAGACTGCTGCGCTAATTGCCTGAATCGTCTTTCCGAAGACGATCGCAGCTTTTCTCGTCTCAGGATTGTCGAACACATTGAGCTGCTTGGCACCTAACTCTATCACTGATCCGGCGGCACCGACGGCTGATGCGCAAACGCCAAGAACTCCTAAAGCAAACGTTTCCATTCCTACACCCATTGCCATAATAAACTCCCAGTTAATTTAAGAGTCTATTATACAATATTCAATCTTTTATAATAAGATTGTAATAATTCTTTAAATTTTAGTAATAAAATTTTTTGAAATAAGAGCGCGCGGGAAAAGAAGCCCGCTCGGGAAAACGGACATTAATGTCCATTTCTTCTCCGCGCGCTCTTATCCCTGGATGTCGAGGGTCTCTTCTTCGGAGAAGAAGTTAGGAAGCATAGAGAGATCGGTGCGGTGCTGGAGGCGATCTTCTCGAGGCAGCTCCATCTTTTCTGGAGGCTCTGGCATCATCATGGCGAATTTGAAGAGCGCATGAGCGATCTCCATCTTGATCTTCGCACTGAGAGATTGAAAGAGGGCAAACGCCTCGTGTTTAAACTCGATGAGCGGATCTTTCTGCCCGATCGCACGGAGGTGCACTTCTGCGCGCAGGTGGTCGATGTGCAGAAGGTGCTCTTGCCAGTACTGATCGATTGTGCGGATGAGGACGTTGCGCACCACCTCTTTTAAGATGCCATTGGGGTCGATGGCGCCGGTAGCAGGGGCTAGCGCTAGCTGTGCCTTCTCAAGCATCTCGCAGTCGTTTGCTAGCTTGTCGCGGAAGGCTTGAACCACGAGCTGCTGGGCTTTGCGTTCCAGCTCTTCGGGCTTGGCATTTGCGCCTTCAAACTCCTCTTTATCAAACTTAACGGGAAACTGAGTCATGAGCCACTGGCGGTAGCCTTCGACGTCCCACCCATTTTTTGAGGAGTGGATAGCGAGGAACTGGCTAGATAGATCGGCGCACACCTCTTCGAGAATCTCTTCTGCGAGAGCGGCTGTATTTTCAGTGTGAAGGACCTCGTTTCTGAACGAGTAGATCTCTTCACGCTGCTTGTTCATCACATCATCATACTCGAGCGTATGCTTGCGGATCGTGTAGTTGCGCTGCTCAACTCTCTTCTGCGCTGTCTCGATCGACTTGTTTAATACCTTTGCAGAGATAGGCTCGCCTTCTGGCGGGCGGAATCGCTGTAGGAACGATGTGATGCGCGGAGAGGTGAAGAGGCGCATGAGCGAATCTTCAAAAGAGACGTAGAACTTGGAAGAGCCAGGGTCGCCAAGGCGAGCGCTTCTTCCTCGGAGCTGTCTGTCGATTCTGCGAGACTGGTGGCGAGTGGTGCCTACAACGTGAAGTCCGCCCACGTCTGCTGCTCCCTCTTTGAGTTTAATATCAGTTCCGCGGCCGGCCATATTTGTCGCAACGGTGATTGCGCCTTTTCTGCCCGCATCGGCGATGATCTCAGCCTCTTTTGCGTGGTTTTTCGCATTGAGAACAGTGTGTTCCAGTTTTCCCAATTTCAAGATGCGAGAGAGCTTTTCAGAGACCTCGACAGACTCGGTGCCGATAAGGATCGGTCTTCCGAGAGCGTGGATCTCTTGGAGATCTTTTAAGATCGCGTTGTACTTCTCGCGCTCTGTCATGTAGATCTCATCATCGGCATCTTTGCGGTGGCATCCGCGGTGTGTGGGGATCGCAAGAACATCCAGCTTGTAGATGTCTTTAAACTCATTCGCTTCTGTCATGGCAGTCCCCGTCATGCCGGAGATCTTCTTGTACATGCGGAAGTAGTTCTGCAGGGTAATAGTCGCGTAGGTCTGCGTCTCTTGTTGGATCGCGACTCCCTCTTTTGCTTCAATCGACTGGTGGAGTCCATCTGAGAAGCGTCTGCCTGGCTGCGGACGACCCGTGTTCTCGTCGATGATCACGATCTTGTTATCGACAACGATGTAGTCGATATCTTTTTCCATCAGGAGGTGAGCGCGGAAGAGTTGTCTTAAGTTGTGCGAGCGCTCTTTGCGCAGCGCATCTTCTTCTCTAAGAGCTACCTTCTGCTTGAGCTTTTCCTGTTCGCTGAGATCGGGATTCTCGTCGATCTTCGCATACTCGCCGCCCAAGTCGATCATGAGGAAGTCGTCTTCGTTTGGCTCATTTGTACGGCTGCCCATCCAGGAGTGGATCCCCTTATCGGTCAGCTCATATTCGCTCGCTCGCTCATCGACGATGATGTAGAGCTCGGAGAGAGCGGCAGATCTCTCTTGCTTGTTGCTCTCGGAGTAGTAGTAGGTGTCCCAGCTTTCGATCTCGGAGCGAAGGTCGGGATCTTCGCGCATTCTCTTAAGAATCTTGTTCTGAGGAGTTCCCTTGCTGACGAGCCAGAACTTTCTGAAGGCTTCTTTTGCATCAGCAGCTGCCTTCTTCTCAAGCTTCGGCTTCTCGCCTTCGGTAAGCATGCCTAGTTGTTCGAGTGTTTTGCGAGCCTCTGTTGCCAAGCGGTTGCAGAGATCTCTCTGGAGGCGTACGAGGTCGGCAACGCCATCTTTAAGCTCATCGTACATCTGTCTCGAAGAAGTGGAGGGGCCGGAGATGATCAGAGGTGTGCGCGCTTCATCGATAAGGATCGAGTCGACCTCGTCGATGATCGCAAAGAAGTGGCCTCTCTGGCACTGCTCTTCCTTGCTCTGAACCATCGAGTTGTCTCTTAAGTAGTCGAAACCGAATTCTGAGGAGGTTCCGTAGACGATGTCCGCCTCGTAGATCCCTTTCCGGAGATGGTGGGGGGTAGAGGAGATCAGGGGTTTTACTGTGAGTCCAAGCCAGCGGGAGATCGTTCCCATCCATTCGCAGTCGCGCTGAGCGAGGTAGTCGTTTACTGTGACGAGATGAACCGGCTTACCAGAAAGGGCGTTGAGGTAGAGAGGGAGGGAGGCGGTTAGGGTCTTTCCTTCGCCTGTCTGCATCTCGGCAATCGAGCCGTAGTGGAGGGCTGTCGCACCCAGAATCTGCACATCGTAGGGGACCATGTCCCACTTCTGATCATATCCTGAGACGTGGACATCGATTCCACAGAGTCTGCGGCACGCATTTTTTACGACGCCATACGCTTCAGGGAGGAGCTGATCGAGGGTCTCGCCATTTGCGATACGCTCTTTAAACTCGACTGTTTTGTGTTTTAACTCTTCATCGCTTAGAGACTTATACTTCTCATCCCACGCATTTACTTGAGATACGATCTTTGCGTATTTCTTCAGTTTGCGGCTCTGAGCTGTGCCAAATATTTTTTTTAAAATTCCAAACATCGGAGAGTCCTTTTAAGTCTTATCTTGGTTTGCTATCGCTGGTTCAAAAGAGAGATCTCCAGGCTAGGTTATCTCAGCTTTTCCTGCAACACAATGGAGGCACCATTTTACACAAAATACTATATATTAAGCAATTGAATAGTTAGTAATTTGAATTTGATAAAACGTAGAATGGTTTTTAATAATTAAGCATAAATCGTTAATTGTTTATAAATAGTGCATTAATTATGAGGTAAATATGACAGTTAAAGCCGCCGGCTCACCCTCCCCAGAGACTAAAGGACCGCAAATATCTGAAGCTAAAGAGTTTGCGTCTTCTTCGCGTGGAGCTCCCATTCCAGATACACTCGTAAGCGCAGGAAGCCCTGAAAGTGAAGAGCCGGGATGCTGCCTGGGCACCTTCTACTCATGCCTCTCTTTTATCTGCTACCCCTTCACCTGCCTTTTAGAGTGCCTGCGATGCCTCTTCTGTTGCGAAGGCGAGAGCGAAGAGAAAGAAGCTTCAGTAGACGACACCTCCTCAGCGGGCTCTGCGGAGACAAGCGGCGTAGAAAGTCCTGCTGAAGCGGTGAGCTCATTAGATGAGCAGTTCAACGCACTCTGTATGGCAAAAAATACCGCAGAGTTGGAAGCGTTAATCGACAATTGGGGGGCGCAAGATGCAGCACAAAAAGAGGGCTGGTCTCCTCTTTGCGATCTGCTTCTTTATAATATGCACCACCTCATTCCTCGCCTCTTAAAGGCTGGAGCTGACGTCAACTCTACTAACTCAACGGGGAAAAACGTACTGCACATGTGCTGCTGCGTCAAATGGCTGGGTTTGAAAATTGAGGGAAAGCCACTTATCCAAACGATTATTGAGGCTGGAGCCGACGTGAATAAGCCGGACAGAACGGGGAATACTCCGCTGCATGTCGCGGTAACTCATTGCGCTCTTGAAGAAGCCCGTCAAATGCTTAGTCTGTCAGGCAGTGCTTTGAAGATCAATCAGAAAAACTGCTTAGGAGAAACTGCTCTTCATCTAGCCTGCAAGAGCGTACACGTGGAAAGTGCACACGTGGAATTTGTTAAGCTGCTTCTGCAGAATGGCGCCGATGCTCTAGAAGAGGATAACTGCGACAGGATGCCTTTGCATCGCCTCTGTGCTAATAAAGAAAAAGAAAAAGGAGTCGAGATGATCGATCTCCTTTCTAAGCAGCTGGGTTTTGATGTGAATGCAGAGCGAACAGATTGTACCACTGCGCTGCACCTTGCGTGTATCAAGGGGTCGGAGAAGTATGCAAAGCAACTGCTAAAATTGGGCGCTGATCCCAGAGCGATAGACCTCCTTGGTAGAACGCCTCTACACTACGCTGCAATGAATGGAGAGATAAATCTGGTCTGCCTTCTCGTGCAAGAGTACAATCAAAATATCAATGCGTGCGACTTAAGTGGAATGACACCTCTTCACCTCGTCTGCCTAAATGAGATGGGATTGAAATTAAAAACAGAGAGAAGGCCGATGGTTGAGGTTCTGATGGAGTTGGGTGCGGATGAGAAAATCGGAGGAACGGTCGATGGACAAGAAAAGCTTCCGGATTTAAAGTTCATGACAGAGTCAACTCCGGAACCGAAGAAGTCTGCTGCTCCTAAGAAACGTGGTAGAACAGATAAGGGAGAGGTAGCAGCAACTCTTGCGCTACCGGTTGACTTAGGTACTGTCGTACGAGTTAGAAAAAAAACAGTGAAACCTGAATCTAAAAGATAAATATGACCTGGATCCTCTCTCTTCTGCTTGCTACATCTTCTCCGGCGTCTTCTCCGGCCCTGCCGCTTCCAGCAGCGGTTATGCCCGAGGAGAAGGCGCATCAGATCGGCGAAGATGAGTCGAAGGCGGTCGATAATCTCATCGATGCGACGCTTCAAAAGCTCGATCAGCAGAAGGAGCTAAAGAGGCTGATGGCTCTCTTTCGCGATCAAGAAGAGCGCTTCTTTAGAGGAGATCAATCCAAAGAGCACTCTTCAAAAATGGTGAACACAGCGCGCCAGATTCTAGATCTCATCAAAAAAGGGCACCTAGAACATTTGTTCTCTTCCGAATATATGGAAGAGTTGGCATTATTTTCTTCAATTGCGGGCAGAACTACTCCTGCTCGTCCATAACAGATGCCTGAAATTCACTACATCGACCGTCTCACAAAAAGAGAAGAGAGAGAAGAGGTCTACGGACGCTTCTACATCGAAACTCTGTATGGAAATGGCTGGATCTCTAAGCTTCTTTCGCTTCTCTTTTTAATACCTACGGTCTACTGCTCCTGCTTCTCCCGCCTCTATGGAAGCTTCCAGAAGAGCCGCTTAAGCCGCTACAAGATACGTCCCTTCATCGAAAAGTATAAAGTGGATGAGAAGGAGTTTTTGGAGCCCACCGACTCCTTCTCTTCTTTCAACGACTTCTTTATCCGTAAACTGAAACCCTCAGCGCGGCCAATGGCTCCAGGAGATGAGGTGGCTGTGCTGCCTGCAGATGCGCGCTATCTCGTTTATCCGAACATCGCACTTGCCGACGGATTTCTCGTAAAGAATAAGAAGTTTTCTCTAGAGAAGCTTTTGCAGAGCGAGACGCTAGCACAAAAGTATGCTCAAGGCTCTCTTGTCATTGCGCGCCTCTGTCCCCTCGACTACCACCGTTTCCACTTTCCCTGCGATGGAGTGCCTGAAGAGACGAGTGAAATTAAAGGGCCTCTCTTCTCCGTAAATCCCACTGCCTTGAAGAAGAATATCGAGATTTTGGCAGAGAATAAGAGGGCAATCACTCCCTTCCACACAAAGAACTTTGGAACGATTCTCTACATCGAAGTGGGCGCAACCTACGTAGGCACCATCCATCAGACTTTCGCTGCAAACGATCCTTGCCAAAAGGGAGATGAGAAGGGGTTCTTCTCATTCGGCGGCTCCTCTCTGATTCTTCTCTTTGAACCCTCTTG
This sequence comes from Chlamydiales bacterium, assembly GCA_016185065.1. Lineage (NCBI taxonomy): Bacteria > Pseudomonadati > Chlamydiota > Chlamydiia > Chlamydiales > Chlamydiales bacterium. The sequence goes on along the minus strand of JACPOL010000004.1, from coordinate 141,161 downwards.
CATCCAGTTCGATCAAGATCTACTAGATGCCTCTCAGCGGAAAGTTGAGGTGCGCGCTCACTATGGCCAATCCCTCGGCCACTCCCTTAAGAAATAAGATTTTAAGATTTTACACAGAGAAAGAGGAGAAAAAAACAGGATCCGCTTCGCTGGCAGGATCGGCGCTAACCGCGCCGGCAGGATAAGGGAAATTCCGGAGATCCTGCCGCCGTAGGCGATCCTGCCAGCGAAGCGGATCCTGTTAATATCTTTTCTTCTCCTCCCTTTCTGTGTCTCTGTGATCTCTGTGTAAATTCTTTTGCTTTCTTCTTATTTGGAGAGGTGGCAGCAGATGGGGCAGAGGTCGGGCTTGTGGCCGCGGGCAGGGCAGTAAGTGCGTGCGAAGTAGATGATCTGGAGATGTAGCTTATTCCAGCTCTCTTCCGGAAAGAGACGCTTAAGATCGCGCTCGGTTTCCACCACATTTTTTGCGCGGCTTAATCCCCAACGCTTTGCGCACCGGTGAATGTGCGTGTCGACGGGAAAAGCTGGGAGGCCAAACGCTTGTGACATGACTACAGAGGCGGTCTTGTGTCCAACTCCGGGAAGAGCTTCGAGCTCTTCAAAGCTGCTAGGAACTTTTCCTTTGTGATTTGTGAGAAGATCTTTTGAGAGTTGCAGGATCGCTTTTGCTTTGGTTTTGCTGAGTCCGCAAGGGCGGATGAGCGCTTCGATCTCTTCGACAGATAGATTTACCATCTCTCGCGGTGTGGAAGCTTTTGCAAAGAGGTGGGGCGTAACTAAGTTTACGCGCACATCTGTGCACTGAGCGGAAAGAAGCACAGCGATGAGCAGCGTATACGGGTCTCTGTGGCAGAGTGGAATTTCAGGGTGGGGAAAGAGCTTATTTAAAACTTTCTGAACTAGCTGCGCTTTTTCTTTTTTATTCATTTCCCTACACAAAATTTTGAGAAGATCGCGCTTAGAATATCTTCTGTGATATTTGTTCCAATAATCGTTCCAAGTTCGCTTAAGGCAGCGCGCATGTCAGAAGAGAGGAACTCGGGAGAGATTCCGGTTTTCAGGCCTGAAATGAGAGTTTCTAGATGGGCAAGAGCTCGGGCAAGAGCCTCTCTATGCCTGAGCGATGTGATCAGCACCTCCTCTTTTGAAGGGAGTCCGCTCTTCCAGATGAGCTTATCGATCTCTTCCTTCAGCTCTTCCAATCCCCTTCTCTCTTTTGCTGAGATGCAGATCGAGGGAAGAGTAGTTTGGATTTCAGGAGCAGCATCCAAAAGATCGATCTTATTCCAGATGATAAGCGCTCGCTTGCCTTGAGCTGCATCTAGAAGAGCCCTATCTTCATCCGAAAAACTCTGCGCAGCGTCGAAGACGAGCAGGACGAGATCGGCATCTAAAATGGCTTGTCTGGAGCGTGCGATGCCCTCCTGTTCAATGCGCTCGTCGGTTTTACGGATCCCCGCAGTATCTACGAGCCGGAAGTTTAGATCGCCAAGTGACAGGTCGGCTTCAAGGAGATCACGCGTTGTACCGGGGATCTCTGTGACGATAGCTCTCTCTTTGCCGAGAAGGGCGTTCATCAGAGAGGATTTCCCCGCGTTGGGAGGGCCTGCAAGACAGAGAGATAGGCCCTCATGGAGCCTCTTGCCATCGTAAAAGGTCTGAGAGAGTCTCTCCATCTTTTCGCGGATCTGCGTGAGCATTTCCACAACCTCTTCCATGGAGGCGAACTCGAGGCCCTCTTCGGGAAAGTCGACCCACGCTTCTAAAATTGCAGCGAGGTCCGTTAAGCCCCTTTGAAACTCGGAGATTGTTTTCGAAAGGGCGCCCTGCAGCTGCTGCTCTGCAAAGTGAAGTGCAAGCTCGCTCCGCGCGCCGATTAAATTCTGAACAGCTTCAGCTTGGGCAAGATCGAGCTTGCCATGCATAAACGCTTTAAAAGTGAACTCGCCTGCCGCTGCTGGCCGTGCGCCTGCTTGAATTACCCGTTGAAGCACTTTGCGCGTAATGAGGCTTCCTCCGTGGCAGTGGATCTCCACGGTGTCTTCTCCAGTGTAAGAGCGGGATCCGAGCATCGGCAGGAGAAGCACCTCATCGATGGTGCGGCCCTCTTCATCGAGGATGCGACCAAAGTGTGCTGTGTGCGACTGATAGCTTCTCACAGGCCCGGAGAAGATCTTCTCTGCAACGGAGAGCGCCTCTTTTCCAGAGATGCGGATGATCGCAACTCCGCCCTCGCCAGGAGGAGTGGCAACAGCGGCTATCGTGTCATCGATCTGGTAGTGGCGGTGGACGAATTCCATAAAAAATTTTCTTAAAAACTCCGTCCATCATACCCGATTCAGCGAAATACCTCCAGGAACTGAATAAAAAGAAAAACGGATTTTCTTTGATTGAGCGGAGCGAAATCCCTGGAGTGCGGTGCTCTGCACCGCCTTAATTTTTAAAGATTTGGCTAACGATCCTGCTCGAAAAAAGCCAAGGCGGTGCAGAGCACCGCACTCCAGGGACCTCTCTTCGTTCGGTCAAAGAAAGAGATTCAGCGGGAGATTTTGAGGGCTTGGGTGATGAGCTGGGAGAGCTCAAGAGATTCGCCGTTTGTATCAAGAACTGTTTTGACAGCGCGCTCGGCACGAGGTGCTGGATAGCCCAGATTGATTAGAGCCGCAATCGCATCTTCGATCATGAGATTTTTTTTGCCTGAAGGAGAGGTAGGCGCGCTTGGAAGAGAGAGTTTTTTTAATCTATCTTTAAGTTCTACAACTAGGCGTTCGGCGGTCTTCTTGCCGATGCCTGGGATCTTACAGAGAGCAGTAGCATTTTTTTGAGAAACAGCGAGCTGTAGATCGGCGATATCCATATGTCCAACCAGAGAGAGAGAGGTTTTAGGGCCAATTCCAGAGATCTGATTGAACTCTTCAAAGAGGTCGCGCTCACCCATGGAGAGAAAGCCAAAACGCCTCTGACTATCTTCACGGATAATTGTTGTGACATAGAGGAGCACCTCCTGGCCTTGAGGAGGAAGTTTCGCGTAGGTGCTAAAGGGGATATAGAAGCGGTAGCCTAGGCCTCCGACTTCGACCGTGGCCTTTTCTAGAGTTGATCCTGTGAGCTTACCGCGAACGTATTCTAACATCTTGTTTCTCCGTATGTGCGTGACAGACCGCAAGAGAGAGGGCGTCGGCTGCATCCTCGGGCTCTGGGATGGCAGAGAGATTTAGCAGTAGCTGCATCATCTTCTGCACCTGGCCTTTACTCGCTCCGCCATTTCCGGCTACTGCGAGCTTTGCCTTCGTTGGTGCATACTCGTAAACGGGTATCCCCATTTTTGCTGCCGCCAGCATCGCAGCGCACCTTGCCATTCCCAACTTCATTGCGCTCTGCACATTTTTATACACGAACTGGGTCTCTATTGCCATAGCGATGGGCTGGTATTTTTCAATCAGGGAGAGAATTCCTTCAAAAATCACCAGATAGCGTTCTGCCATCGGAAGCTTGGGAGCTGGCCGGATCGTCCCAAAATCGAGGGGCTCATACTTATTGGAACGGGCGTTAATAAGCCCATACCCCGTGATCCGGGTGCCGGGATCCACGCCTAAAATGACCCTGCTTTCAGATTCTTTCATGCTTTAATCATGCATAAGTTTTTTTGTTTTTCCAGAAAATCCAAGACTCTTGCTATTTTGGGGCTCATGATCTCTCTCAAAAATTTTCAGCCCAAGAATATTATCGTCCGCTTGCCCAACTGGGTGGGTGATCTGGTGATGGCGACGCCGATCTTAACCGATCTTCGAAAAGCCTATCCCGACGCCTATATCACAGCGATGGCGCGCTCTCCAGTCTGCGAACTTCTGCAGGAGAACCCCGAGATCAACGAGCTCTTCTGTTTCAGCAAGGGAAATACCTTTGGAAGGAGGGTTAGCAAAAGAAACCTGATCGAGAAACTGAGAAAGGGCAAGTATGATCTTGGCATTCTACTTCCTCACTCCTTTTCCGCGGCATGGTGGTTCTGGCAAGGTAAGGTAAAGTATCGTTTGGGCTATGCTGGAAATGGCAGAAGGTTGCTTCTCACGCACAGCATCCCCCTCCCTGCAACCATGGAAGAGCAGCATCTAGTCGTCACATACAAGATGCTTCTTGAACCCCTCGGAATTCCAATCTCTAATACCCCGCCCCATCTGCACCTCTCCCAGAAAGAGATCTTTCAAGCCCGGGAGCTGCTCCGTCAGCATGGCGTCTCCGAAAGCAGCCGCATTGTGGGAATTAATCCCGGAGCGACTTACGGCTCGGCAAAGTGCTGGCTGCCTGAGAGGTTTCGAGAGGTGACGATGAGACTCCTTCAGGATAAAGATCTCTTCATTATCTACTTTGGCGACCAAGCGAACGCTTCTCTTGTTAAAGAGATCTGTCAGGGCCTTCCTCCGCGGATCATCAATCTTGCAGGATTAACGTCGCTGCGCGAGCTCGCTTCTCTCATCAGCGTTTGCGACGTTATTCTCACGAATGATAGCGGACCGATGCACATTGCAGATGCTTTAGAGGTGCCAGTAGTGGCTCTCTTCGGTTCGACAAGTGAAGTCGTCACCGGACCCTACCGTTCGGGCATCGTGATTCACAAGCATGTCGACTGCTCTCCCTGCTACCAGCGCAAATGCCCCATCGATTTCCGCTGCATGAAGAAGATCGAGTCGGATGAAGTCACCGAGAAGATCTTAGAGCAGCTCGCTAAATCAACTTCTATTACCTCGCTAGGCAAATAGGTGACAATTAAGAAGATATGGCGCAAATGGGCTCCCAATCCCTTTGAGCGCACTCTGAGGCACGCCGCTAGCAGAAACCAGACGCGCTTTCTCATTGTCTGGAACCGCGGGTTAGGCGACATCGCTTTAGGTCTCTACGCTCTTACTTTCCGCATACGCAAGCAGATTCCAGATGCCCAGATCACCTTTCTCACACGTCCAGATCTCGCCGAGGGTTTTTCGCTTTTAAAAGATGTGGAGCTCCTCGTTATTCCAGATTGGAAGAGAGGAGAGCCATGCAATGTTGAAGAGATGCTTCTCAAAGTGGGGAAGAGTCCCGCAGCGTACGATCTCATTCTAGAGAAGCCCGACCCGACCTACTGGCTGAAGTGGCAACTTGGCACGCTCACCCCCAAACTAGAATGGAGAGAGGAGTGGGATGCCCTATGCAACTCATTTTCTCTAGAAAAAGAGAGGATCTATATTGGCATCCAGCCACAAACGGAGACGGGTAGCCAGTATGGGTATGAAAAAAATTGGCCACTATCCTACTGGAAGGAATTGATCGAACTCCTTAGTTTAAGGAGAGATGTCAAAATCATCTTATTCGGACGGGAGGCCAACATGGATTTTTCAAATTTCGACCTGATCGATCTACGCGGCAAGACCTCTCTGCTCGAAATGCTCTCAATCATAAAAAATCGCTGCAGACAGCTCATCGTTCCAGATTCCGGCGTCCTCTCACTCTCCTATTTTATCGACGCTGAATTTCCTCTTCACATCATCTCGTTGTGGGCCGATCCACGCCAGGGAGTGCTTAAGCAGAATGTCGCCTCTCCAAATACTCAGCTCACCCACACTCCACTCATTGCGAGGGAGGGAGATCTTCGTAACCTATCTGTACAAGAGATCGAGGGCGCTGCATGCTCAAAGATCTGATTTTGGAATATCTTACAGCGCTTGGACAGAAGCAGCTCTACATGGGAGTCGAGGGGCTCTCTCCCTCGCAGCAGGAGCGTTTTTTAGCGCAGCTTAAAAAATATGATGCTCATCTTCTCAAAAGACAGAGAGAAGCTCTCTTTCGCAAACCCACTATTCCAGCACAAGTAGAACCCCTAAAAGCATTCGACCAGTCGGGCTCAAAAGAGGATCAGGAGAGAGGAAGAGAACTTCTAGCCAAAGGAAAGGTCGGCTGTCTGATTTTGGCCGGAGGGCATGGCTCGCGACTCGGTTCGAATCTACCCAAAGGCGTTGTTCCTTTAACACCTGTAAGTAAAAAGGGGCTTCTTCAGCTCTTTCTGGAAAAGGCGGCTGCCGCAGCAAAGCAGGGCGGGGCTCCTCTTCCTGTTGCCATCATGACCTCGCCCCTAAATCACAACGAGACGCTCTCTTTTTTAGAGAGGAATAAGAGATTCGGATTAAGAGAAGAGCACTGCTCCTTTTTTTTGCAGTCGACCCTTCCCTACCTCGATGACGCGGGAAATTGGGTACTCGAGGCGCCTGGCCTTCTCGCTGAAGGGGCGGACGGCAACGGAGGCACTCTTTCTAACTTTTTCAATTCTGGAATCTGGGCAAAGTGGAAGCAGATCGGCATCGAGTATGTGAATGTTATTCCCGTAGATAATCCGCTGTGCGACCCGTTTGATGCAGAGGGGGTGGGCTACTTGATGCGGACCAAGTGCGAGGCGTTAATCAAGGGGATTTTGCGACGCAATAAAGAGGAGAAGGTAGGAGTAATCGGAAGTGTAAAAGATCATCTCAAAGTAGTCGAGTACACAGAGCTTCCAGAAAATGAGAAGGCCGCAGTCACAGCCGATGGATCGCTGCTCTGGAAGATAGCGAACGCTGGGCTCTTCTGCTTCACAATGGATTTTATCGAATCTCTTGCGAGGAACCCACATTTCTTTCTTCCCTGGCATATGGCAAACAAGAGCACCAGAGTGATGGTAGAGAACTCTACAGGCGGCCATCAAGAGACGGTAAAAGTATGGAAGTGCGAGAGTTTTATCTTTGACGTATTAAACTTCACCACACGCGCTAGATCTCTCGTCTATCCCAGAGAGGAGATCTTTGCTCCACTCAAGAATGCGACAGGAAGCGATAGCTTTGAAACGGTGCAGAGAGCGCTCCTTGAAAAGGACCGCCATATCATTAAACAGATTACAGGAAGAGAGCCCCCTTCAAGGCTCTTTGAGCTAGATCAAGCCTTCTACTACCCCACTCCCGACCTGCTCCAGAAATGGAAGGGGAGAGAGCTCCCCCAAGACCAGGAGTACATCCTTCCTTAAAACCTTAAGATCGAAATGAATTCTCGAAAGCTCTGACCTGTAATATCTCCATTGGGCCAGTGCCTATGTTATTCAATCCGCCAAAAAGCAACTTCAATGCGATGTATCGTAGTTTACTATGTTCATCATTTGGGGAAACGCAAGCCAAGAGAAACCCCACGACAGTCTGAATGATCCCTAGCACGAGTCGGCAGCTACCAGATACGGCCGAGAAGATCCAAATTTTACCCAGGAGATCAAAGACGTCATTCACGCACCTGAATAGACTGTCTACTTTTTCGCGGAAAGGAGTGAACAGGCGTTCTTTTTCAATTCGATCTCGAATAAATTGTCGGCCGGCAGCTTGTACATATCGTATCCCCTCTTCTCTCGATAGGGGACCTCGTTGTGCTAGTATTGCGCGATCGTTTATCGCTAGTTGTTGATCTTCTAGCAATGCATACTCGTATTCTGCGCGTCTTACTATCTTTTGTTCACTTTCTGCTCTTAATACCATTTTATGTTCCTTGTTAATGCGTTATAATAAACATTATATACTTTATTTGAATATAATGTAAATAATTATTTTAATTTATAAAATACTTATAATAAGTAGATTGCATCTACTAATTTAGCTAGAAAGCAGGTCGATAGGCGAAGGGATGGTTTAGGCGCCTTCTTGCTCAGGGGCCCAAGTTTGGTCAAAGTTAACCAGAGCGTCATCTTGGAAGGATTCAGTAGGAGAGTCGCACTCGGTTTCTCCGAGTAGATCTATGCCTGCTTCAGTGTATTCGCCGGTGATAGGTGCTGTTTGGTCGGCGAGCTCACGGGCTCTTCTTTCTTCATCAATTAACACGACATTTCGACCTTCGCTGTAGTAGCGGTCTCTTACCTCTTTTAAATTGGGCTTAAAGATAGCGAAGAGCTGTGCGGCTTCTAGTCCGCCGCGGAGGATATTTTCAATACCGTGCTCAATATAGGTTAAACCGCGTCCGGCTTCTTCTAGAGAAAGAAGAGCGTGTCCTCTACTATAACGAAGCGAATAGAGAGCATCGCATATCTTGAAGAGGAAGAAGAAGATGGCCCCTATGACCTGAAGTGAGCCGTAAACTGCACGTCCAGCACCTGAAAGAATGGATACGCCCCACTTTTTGCCTAGCTGATCTAACTTCATCTCGCCTTTAATCATCACGGCCTCCACTCGATCGTTGATTCGATGAGGGGATACGCCCGTTGAACATGAAGTATGAATAGGTTGGTTTATTGTTCTTCCCATAATTTTATTTATCTCCTTTTTATACACTTAATTATACTATTTAATTTATGATTATTCAATAAATTTATTAATTAATATCTTATTCGTAAGTTGTTTGTTGTTAGTTGGTTCCGAGCTGAGTTTGACGAGCTTATCCAAGTGTGGTAACGTGTGGCCTATTTGACTAGGGATTATAGAGTATGAAAATCGCCTTTCTCGGGGCTGGCACCTGGGGCTTCTGTCTTGCGTCTCTTCTGGCTGCAAAAGGCCATAAGGTCGTTCTTTGGACGGCGAATCCCGAAACTGCAAAGCTTCTTGCTGCCAAAAGGGAGCACCCAAAGCTTCCCGGGCATAAGTTAGATCCTAATGTCTTGATTACAAGTAATTTAAAGGAAGCTCTAGAGGGAGCCGAGCTTATCGCCGAATCGGTAACTTCAAAGGGAGTCCGCCCAGTGTTTGAGAAGGTAGTTGCTCTCGGAGGAGGCAACTGTCCGATCGTTGTGACCTCTAAAGGAATCGAGCAGGATAGCTGCCTGCTGCTTCCCGAGGTGATCTGCCAGGTAATCGGTGAGAAGAAGAGAGACCTCATTGGTGTTTTAAGCGGTCCGAGCCACGCCGAAGAGGTGATTGCAAAGCTACCGACTTCGATCGTCTCCTCCTCCTACCACCCTGAGCTCATGAACTCGATTCGAGATATCTTCTCAACGCCATTTTTCCGCATCTATCCAAACGCAGATATCGCAGGTGTTGCATTTGGCGGCGCAATGAAGAACATCATCGCTATCGCATGTGGAATTTCAGACGGGCTCGGCTTTGGCGACAACACAAAGGCGGCTCTCATGACGCGCGGACTTCACGAGATGCGCAAACTCGCCGTTACGAAGGGGTGCCGGCCTGAGACATTGAATGGCCTTTCAGGAATGGGAGACCTATGCGTGACCTGCCTCTCTACTCTCAGTCGCAACTATAAATTTGGACGTCTTATCGCAGAAGGTCTCGATGCTGAGGCAGCAAAGGATAAGGTCGGCATGGTAGTTGAGGGGGCATACACCGCTGTTTCAGCACTGCAGTTGGGTCACAAAGCATCGATCGACGTGCCGATTACCGCAGCCGTCTACTCTATTTTGTATGAGAGATTAAATCCTGCAGATGCAGTAAGAGCGCTTCTGCAGCGCGCTATCAAAGAGGAGCACCTTTGATCTACGGTCAGAAAGTCATTAAAGCAGATGAGATGGCGCGCATCGAGAAGCTCGCCTACGCAGAAGGCGCCTCAGATATCCAGTTCATGGAGAACGCAGGTGAGGCGATCGCAAGCATAGTCACAGGGTTCTGCCTCGTCCAGTCGATGCATAAAGAGGTGACGCTTCTTGTTGGAAAAGGTAACAATGGAGGAGACGCCTTTGCTGCGGGCAAGCGGCTCCTTGCAGAAGGCTTCTCCGTGGAAGCTATACACTTCTATCCCTACGAGGCCTGCTCTCCTCTCTGTCAGAAGCAGCACGACGCATTCAAAGCTGCGGGCGGCAAAATCTATCTCTATAAAAAAGATGCTCCAGACTTTCCTATTTTAAAAGGCCTTCTACTCGATGGTCTTGTCGGGACTGGATTTCATGGCAAGGCAGAGGGCGAACTCTTCGAAGCCATCGAGCTAGCAAATGCTTCGGGTCGGCCTATTCTCGCTATCGACATTCCCTCCGGTTTAAATGGAAACACTGGCGAAGTTGGTTCTATTGCCATCCATGCAGTGCAGACGATCTATCTTGGGCTGCCAAAACTAGGATTCTTCTTGAAAGAGGGGTGGAATCATATTGGCGAGCTTAGAGGAGCAGACTTTGGCATCGATGAGAAGTTTCTCGAAGAAGCAAAAGCAGCAGCTTTTCTAATTGATAGAGAGGAGTGCGTACACGCGCTTCCAAAGATCGAGCGCAATAGACACAAGTATCAAGCTGGTTACATTGTAGCCGTTGCAGGCTCTCGAGGATTTTCAGGCGCCGCTTTTCTTTCGACAAAGGCCGCTCTACGCACGGGCGCCGGCATCGTACGCCTCTTTCACCACTGGGATATGGAGAGCGAACTCGCAGGAGCGCCTCTTGAAATCGTTAAAGAGCCCATTTTAGAAAATGGCCTCAGAAGAATCCGCGAAGAGTGCATGCGCGCTAAATGCCTGATGGTTGGGCCTGGCATGGGTAGAACGAAAGAGAGCATGAAGCTCTTCAAGAGCCTTCTCTCTTACGACAAACCGATGATGGTTTTAGATGCTGATGCTCTCTACTTCCTCGCAGAAAATCCCTCTTGGAAGATTCCCGAAGGAGCTATCCTTACTCCGCATCGAGGCGAACTCGAAAGACTCCTCAAGGTCGCAAAGGTCCCAGATGAGGCTGCGCTTCACACACTCTGTCAAGAGTATGTCGACAAGAGAAAAGTGACTCTTGTTTTAAAGGGCGGACCGACCTTCATCTTCCACCCAGGTGCAGCTCCTCTAGTCTGTCTACGCGGCGACCCAGGCATGGCAACTGCAGGAACCGGCGATGTGCTCACAGGCATCATCGCAGCGCTTGTTGCACAAGGAGTCTCATCGCAATACGCCGCAACTCTCGGCGTGCTTCTCCACGGCATCACCGGAGAGATCGTCGCCCACGAAAAGGGCTCCTACAGCCTCATCGCCTCCGATCTCATCGAAGCTCTCCCCCTAGCCTTCTCCGAACTCCTCAGCTAAACAAATCTTCTCCTCTCTGATTGAGCGGAGCGAAATCCCTGGACTGCGGTGCTCTGCACCGCCCTCGTTTTCTGTCTTAGCAAAAAAACAGAGATAGAACAGGATCCTCATTATCCTGTAATTCTTTTTCCTAAAAAAATCGCGTTTGACTTTCTGAAAAATAGTTTTTAACATCGACGCGTTATTGTTCATCACCCATTTGAGTAAATATGAAAAAGGAAAGAGGTTTTAGAAATAGTATGCTCTTCTTGGTTGGAGCGCTTGTTTATTCTTTTTTATATTGGGCTACAAGTCGAAATCATGCCCATACATTCGGGGTCATCATTGTTGCTTTGGCCTGTGCCGTTCTATACAAATGAGAAAATAGTTCGGGCAAAAAGTGGATGAATGCACAAAGTGTGATTTCGATGTGTGCAGGAGTAGTTTTTGACTCATTGTCCGAAGGGTTCCCCTTCGGTTTTTTCTAAAGCAAGCGTGAGGAAGAAGAGGACCGGGCACCGGCACGGGCACGCACACGTTCACGAAAGAAAGACGTGAGAGGAGAATCGGGCACGCTTCTCTCATTCCCTCTCTTTCTCTCTTTCGTGAACGTGCCCGTGTGCGTGCCCGAGCCCGATCTTCTCTCCCCTCTCTTTAACTACTACTGCGACTGGTCGCAGGAGGTGTGGCGGAGCGCACACCATCCGACATGTCTATCTTGGCTAACAATAAAGTTTGTTCAACGGATTTTGTTAGGTTGCGCTTTCGTAGTAGGTTTTGTACCAGGCGATGAAGCGGGACATGCCCTCGGCGAGTGAGATCGAGGGGGCGAAGCCGAGCATCTTCTGGCTTTTTGAGATATCGGCATAGGTGGTGAGCACCTCGCCGGGCTGCATGGGCAGGAGATGGACCTTTGCTGGTTTTTTAGTCTCTTTTTCGATGATGGAGATTAAAGAGAGCAGCTCTTCGGGATGGTTATTTCCCAGGTTGAAGATTTCGCAGGGGGCGCCAAGATCTATTGCAGCGGCCGTTCCCTTCACGATGTCATCGATATAGGTAAAGTCGCGCTTCATCTTGCCATGGTTGTAAACTTGGATCGTCTCGCCGTTTAGGATGGCGCGCGTGAAAGAGAATGTAGCCATATCGGGTCTTCCCCAGGGGCCATAGACTGTAAAAAATCTGAGGCCTGTTACAGAGAGTCCGTAGAGATGGTGGTAGGAGTAGGCGACGAGCTCATTCGTTTTTTTTGTGGCGCCGTAGAGGTTGGCGGGTCTCTCGCAAGGATCCGTTTCAGCGAAGGGGATCTTCTCATTGTGGCCATAAACAGAAGAGGAGGAGGCGTAGATGAACTTCATCGAAGGGTAGCAGCGGACGAGTTCAATTATCTTTACAAAGCCATCGAGATTGGAGTGAACGTAGCTCTCAGGATGAAAAAGAGAGTGGCGCACACCTGCTTGAGCGGCCAGATGGACAAAGTGGGTGATCTCCTCATTCTTAACGATCTCTTCGATCTTTGAAGTGTTGCAGATGTCGCACTCTAGAACGGAGATTCCCTTTTCTTTTAATAGTTCGACGCGAGCATGTTTAAGCGCAGGGTCGTAATAAGCATTGAAGTTGTCGCAGCCAGTTACAAAGTCTCCTCTCTCTTTTAAGAAAAGAGCCAGATGAAAACCTATAAAACCGGCGATTCCTGTGATAAAGACGCGTTTCATAATTAGACCTCTTGCGCAATTCCATTTATTCGTTAAAATTGCACTTTTTGACAAATTTACCGCAAAATTTCTCGACCATATGTTTGCATATGTTCTCAAAATTTTGCGGCAAATTTGTATAAAAATTGCGAATTTTTCCAAACAAAGCGAATTACGCAAGAGGTCTATTGCTGAAAAAGCCCAAGATAGGATACAGATGTTCCTTCTCTTGTAAAATAAATGATCATTTTTTGCTATGAACCTATCCGCAAATTCTAAATTTTTGCCTTTTTCTTCATATTTGCGCGCTTCTTTTTTATTAGTAATTTTAATGCTTTTTTTTGCGGCTTGTACGAATCCTCCCTATAAAGGAGCGGATGTTCTGGGTGCGGATGAGTTTGTGATGGACTCGTATAAGATCCGCGATGGAAAGTTCTCAATTCTCCAATTAGAAGGGAAGGAGCCAGGCACGCTCTCTCCTCCTCTTCTTGAAGAGTATAGAGATGTGATTCAAGAGGGCGATATTTTACAGATCGCCATCTACCATCCGACGCGTCACGATATCAGCGAAGCTGTGCAGAGGATCGGGTCCACGGTGGGCTATCGAGTGGCAAGTGGAAAAGTTCTTCTCCCAGATCTCGAAGAGATCGAAGTTTCCGGGCTCACTCTTGAAGAGGCGCGAGGCAAGATCAAACAGAAGTACACTGAGCAGATCGCAGATATCGAAGTTTTCCTATCCTACCGCGACCGCATTGAACGAAAAGTGGAGCTTGCAGGTCTTGTTCAGGTGCCAAATATTCCCGTGGATGGACGCATTCGCCTCTTTGAGGTGATGTCGATCGCGCGCGTTCCGACACAGGCGAATTTTTTTAAGAGCTATGTCATTCGAGATAATCAGCTGCTTCCGGTCGACCTCTTCAAACTGATGAAAGAGGGGGACATGTCGCAGAATATCGTCATGAGGGGAGGAGATAAGGTCTATGTAGCTGATGCTTCGGCCTCTTCACTCATGGTGCTTGGAGAGGTGGGCAAAGAGCGCGTGGTAGATCTCCCAAATGGATTCATGACATTGCGACAAGCCTTAGCAGAAGCGGGCGGGATCCCTTCAACGGGTGATAAGGCGTATATACAGGTGATTCGCGGGAATGTGCTCAATCCGAAGATCTACACCTTGAACTGGAGGCATGTGATCCATCTTCCCAGCGACAGCATGCTCCTAATGCCCGGAGATATCGTCTACGTCGCTGCAACTCCAATGACCGAATGGAACCGCTTCGTGAATCAGCTAATGCCTACTCTGATCGGGTTCGATCTAGTCACAAGAGGAATAAGGGGCGTGGGGGTTAACGTCCAATGACAGAAATGCACGAAGAGCTGCTAGTTACTGCTGAAGACGTTCAAACTCTGCTAAGAAAGATCAAGCCGCAGTTAAAACGGTATGCGCTCTATGCAGCAGCGCTAGTCGTGCTTCTCTTCTCTCTAAAACAGCCTCTCTATCAAGCAACAGCCACCTTTAGACAGTCGACCGCTCAAGGAGAGCAGCGCTCTGAATTAAAGAGCCTTCTCCAGGCGATGAGCTCCGGAGAGCTCAGCAAGAGTGCGGGTGCTCTCATGTTCTCCCAAAAGCTTGGCCGTCCTGTAATTGAGAAGCTGGGGATGCAGGTTAGCGTGCACGAGAAGGGCCTTCTCACACAGATGGTCTCAAACCTCTGGGGAAATATCAGCGCAGATATTGGACTAAAAAGAAAAAAGAGCGCCAATTTTGTTTTTAGAGATGTCCTTTACGAAGGAGATGAGAGACTTGCTCTTTTTCTGCGCTTTCCTGAAGAGGGGATAGTTGAAGTTCTAGACAGCAAAAAGAAGGTGATGGGAGTCTGCAAGTTGGGAGAGCGGTTCCAGCATAAGAAGCTCTCATTCACACTGGAAAAAGCGCGAAAGAGCGCTTCAAAGAAGAAGCTCTATACAGTCACAGTCTCTCCCTGGACTGCTACGCTTAAACAGCAGATCAAACGCTTTAATATAAAGTCTTCGAAGCTGGATAAGAATATTCTAGAGCTTACTTACGCAAATTCCAATCGCAAGGTAGCAGCCAACTTTCTCAATATTATGATGGCCGCCTATCACGACTATCTAAAACTTGAGAATGATGATCTTGCAAATGCTCAACTCGCTTATCTCGATAGGCGCCAAGCAGAGCTCACCGCTTCTCTAGACGATGTTCTCGATGAGCAGTCCGAGTACATGAAGAAGAACCTGGGCAAAGATGGCTTTGTTGGCTTGAAGGAAGAGGTTGAAATGCTTGCAATTCCTAAGCAGGCCTACACCTCTAAGCTCTTCGATCTCGAAGTCGAACAGAAGAGGTTAAAAGGCGGCGCTCATGCCGATGCGCGCGCACCAACACTTTTAGATAGTCAGCAGAAGCACTACCACGATCAACTTACGAACGTCTCTCTTCAAGAGAGCTCCATGCAGGCCTCTCCGCTCACTCCAACCGAATTTCAAAAGATTGAAGAGGAGATCAGTAAAGAGCTGCAGGGAATTAATCTCAATACGGCGCAGAGCCTCTACGCCTCTTATCAGAATCAGCTCGATACTATTCAGAGCAAGATGCGCCAACTTCTCTATCTTAGAGACCGGATTCACGCCCCCGATTTTGAGATTAGCTCTCTTGAGCCGCTTTTAGAAGATGCTGTTGGCCGAGGTGTTGTGCAGAAAGCAGCCGATATCGCCTTGCAGCTCAGGGATCAGAAGAACCGCAGCATCAAAGAGATCTTGAGACTCAAAGAGTCGATGCAGCTCGAAAAGGACTTCCTGATAAACCACATCGATCAGACGATCGAACTGGACAAGCTCCGCGCAAAGCTCGTCGAAGAAAAAATCGGCTCTCTGCAGAGGATCTGTTTGAATCTTCTTGAAAAAGAGAAGGGGCTGATCGGAGAGAAGTTAGAAGAAATTAGCGTGAAAATGGAAGATCTTCCCGAGAAGTGGAAGCTTGAGAACCATCTGCGCTTTAAGAAAGAGCTCAGCATGGGTGTTATCGAGGGCATAAGTAAAGTTGTCGAAACAAAAAATCTGCACTATAACCTCTTCTACGTAGATTCGAAACCGATCGATCCTGCACTGATTCCAGCGCGCCTGAAGCCCTCCGGTCTTTTTCTCTCACTGATCATCGGAACTTTTTTTGCCGTTGCCGCACTCTCAATCTTTCAACTCGGAAGAGCCATTTCGAGGGGATTTGTCGTTACCTCAGAGAGTCTGCTTCATTACGGACTCACTCTGTGTGGAAAGCTCTCTCATTTCGCAGGAGCGCCTCTTAAAGAGCTAGGCCACTCCGATTTAGAGACCTTGCGGCGCATCACCTCTTTCATAGGAGAGAAGAGGAGTTCGAATGAGGCGCAGATGGCGGTAGTCGTAGGAGGAAGCTCTCTCGATACAGCTTTTAATCTCGCCGAACTTCTCTCTTTCGAGGGAAAGCGTGTTCTCCTCGTTCAATCCGCCTTTGACCGTCCCGTAACTCCAGAGCAGATTCCCGGTCTCTGGCACTATCTAGAGGGGAAAATCCAGGCAGCTCCCATACAGAGGAGAAAAACTTTCGACTTTCTCCCCACAGGCGGAACATCGAGACATGCAACAGAGCTTCTGAACAGAGCCTCTTTTAAACAACTTTTAGAACAGCAGAAGAGAGAGTATGATCTCATCTTGATCTATTCAACTGCCAAACCAGCTTTAAGTGAAGCGCACCTCTTTTTTAAGTATGCAGATGCTATTGTTGTTATGACCTCTGATGAGAAGATAGAAGAGCTTGCTCCCTATCGCAAGTGGAACCAAGCAAGAGAGAGTAGTGCACTGGGTTTTGTAATAGGTAGAGTGTGAAAAAAAAGAGAGTCTTAGTCACCGGCGGTGCGGGGTTTTTAGGGTCTCATCTCTGCGAGAGACTACTCCGCGATGGCCACCAGGTTATCTGTGTCGACAATTTTTTCACCGGCACCCGAGAGAACCTCTCTACATTTATCAATCACCCCGATTTTCAGCTTCTTGAGCACGACGTCTGCCTGCCGCTCTCTTTGGAAGTGGATGAGATCTACAACTTGGCCTGCCCCGCCTCTCCCATTCACTACCAGCACGACCCGGTCCAGACCATCAAGACCAATGTTCTTGGAGCCATCCAGATGCTCACGCTGGCATCCGAGAGGAAGGCGAAGATCTTCCAAGCTTCGACCAGCGAAGTCTATGGGGATCCTCTAGAACACCCCCAGAAAGAGAGCTATTGGGGGAATGTCAATCCCATCGGCTTTCGCTCCTGTTATGATGAGGGAAAGCGGTGCGCTGAGACGCTCTTCTTCGACTACTTCAGACAGCATGGCGTTCGCATCAAAGTCGGGCGCATTTTTAACACCTACGGGCCGCGCATGCATCCGAATGATGGAAGAGTCGTCTCCAACTTCATCGTTCAGGCGCTGAAGGGAGAACCCATCACCATCTACGGAACAGGAAGCCAGACCCGCTCCTTCTGCTATGTCGATGATCTCATCGATGCCTTCGTAAGATTCATGAGTACCGAGAGTGCAGTTACAGGACCTATCAATCTTGGAAATCCCACAGAATTCTCGATGCTTGAGCTCGCTCAGGAGATCCTGGCTCTTACAGGTTCCCGCTCCAAGCTCGTCTTCAAGCCGCTTCCAAGCGACGATCCCAAGCAGCGTAAGCCAGACATCGCCCTTGCGAAGCTCCTTCTCGACTGGCAGCCTAAAATCCCTCCACGCACCGGACTCCTCTCCACCATCCGCTACTTCCAGCAGATCCTCTAGCAGAAAAATCTCTTTTTTGGAGTGCGGCGACCCGGCGCCGCTTTTTTCAACATCGACTCGGCGATGTTTCTTTAAATAGGGAGAGATCGACAAGCCGATCTCGAGAAAAGCGGCGCCGAGTCGACGCACTCCAAAAAAGAAAGAGCGCTTTCTGTAATCAAAATTTTAATTATAATTATTTGCAGGTTGAGCTAGAGCTGTTTTTCTGGTATACTATTTGTTTAATCAATAGAGATTAGTTCAAAATGGCAACAGCTGTAGGCTTTACAAGCGCAATTACGTATGGGCAGCACGAAGATTTAACTTGGGATGAGAGGCTTTTACAAGGTGCAGATGACTACTTCTGTTTAACGGGAGATAAATTTGAAGTTGTTCCAGGATACATGATCGGTGAGGCTGAGGGGACAGTTTCTGTGCAGGAAGCTACCTCCTTTATGCTCACACTTCTAAAGGTTGTCTCCTACGCTACCCTCATTATCCCACTCATCATATTCGCCATTAAAGCCTTTCTGCGCTCAACGCACTCCTTCGTAGATCTAACCTCTACTCAAGAACCTGGACATACAATCACTCTTCGAATGAGACGCGCCATTCAAAGGTTGATGATGTATATCTGGGGAGGAGATGAGAGACCCGAACTTCACTGGTATAAAGGAAATGGGGGCACCTCGGTTTTTGGCTTAACATTTGCACCGGACCTCGTTTTTAAAATCGTTAGAGAAGAGTCTTCAAAAGAGCTCACTGAATCGCGTTTTGCAAAAGTAGTCAAAGCATGCGAGATTTGTGAACAGAATCAGTTGACCAATCTTTTTATTCCGACTACGCATCTGTTTGCTTTAGAAGCGGTATCTATGCCCGGCGGAGTGAGAGAAACGTTTTCTATAATCGCAGAGCAGCGTTTACCAGTAGAAGCAGATAGTGATGAGAATCACCGAGAGCGGTATCGTCAAACACCCAAAGAAACAATCAGAGATCTTGCAACTTTTATTGCACTTACAGGCTTTAGCGATGTGGCCCCACGCAATATTCAGCAGATCAACATTACCGAAGGATATAAAATTGCTCTATTTGACCTCGAGGAGATGACAGAGCCGGTAATAGGGTTCTGCGGAAGACAAGCGGGAGAGGGGCTCATCAACTGTCTAGAGACCGAAGAGCAGATTCAAGTAGCTCTTGAAGTTGCCGCGAAATATGGCATTGAACCTTCCGAAGTAAATAGGGTTGCTGCAACTCGCCTAGCGCAGCTTCGCTCGCGCGTCTAATCTCTCTTTTCCTTCTTCTTACTTGCTGCGCGCGGAGATTTCGCGCCATTTTTTGATCATCTGGATGGCGAGGGGAGCGGGTTCGCGGCCCCCCTTTTCACCGAAGCGGAGCATCACGACCACGACGAGTTCTGGCTCCTCCCACTTCTTGTGCTGCGCATCATCGTGGAATGAGATCCCTGTGAACCAGACGTGGTCTATCTTGTCCGCTTCCGACTCAGCATCGATCGTGTGTTTATAGAGGATCTCAGGCGTTCCCGTTTTTCCAACCACACAGTGCTGCAGGTCCACATAGTCGCGCATCACTTGAGGATTTTTAATAAGCGGCGAGACGGCAGCAGGTCTTGCAGTTCCTCTCTGGCCAGCGATCACACGGTGCATTCCCTCTAGCAGAAGGTTTCGCACCTCATCGGGCAGCGAGACAGTCTGCTTTACCTCTGTCGATGCGCAAGAGACGAAACTCTTGATCTGCTCCTTCTGCGTCTCTACAAAGAAGGGGAAGGAGATCCCCACGAGAGCTAGCTCCTCTTTGAATGAGAACTCGCTGCTTTCAAAAGGAGACTCCTCTTCATAAGTCGCCTCCTTTCCTGCCACAGCCTTGACGATCTTGGGCTGTAGTACTTGGCCTCCATTTGCAACCGCAGCAGCCATTACAGCGGTCTGAAGCGGCGTAACCACGAGAGAGTGCTGTCCGATAGCAAACGAGTAGAGGCCTGTTCGGTTATAAGAGAGATCGCTCGGCACGCTCCCGCCCACTTCACCAGGCAGTTCGATCCCTGTGGTCTGTCCAAATCCAAATCCACGCGCTGCAATTGCCAGCTGTTCTGGATCTTCGAGATGCTCTCCTGCAAGGATCGCAAAGTAGATGTTGCTCGACTGCTCCAGAGCCCCCGTCACGTCAATGCGACCGATGTGGGAGTGGCTACTACGCGGAAGCTGCCCCCCTTTGTATAGACGTCTAATCGGCTCTCCAGAGAGGGTATATCCCAAGATCTGTTTTGAGGTGTTCTTGTTTGCATCCCACTTCAAGTCATCGACGAGAGTTAGAGGGTTAAGATCTCTCGACACTCTTTCGGAGAGCGTCTGATGCCTCTGCCTTAACGCTTCATATGCAGTGACGATCTTGAACACAGATCCCAGTGGCGTTGGCTGCCGAAATGCCTGCGATCTACCGTAAGAAAATCCGTAGAGAGGATAAAAAGCCGCTGCAAGGTGCTTCTCGAGCTGCTTCCCCTTTGCATTTCTCAAGTGTCTGTAGCTGCCAAAGAGCGGGCGAGAGAGCTCTTGAAACGAGTGCATCGTCTGCAGGTAGCTGAGTGCGGTCGAGTGCGGAAGAGAGGAGATCAGCTCTTTTAATCTGCCGAAAGAGGAGTGCAGAGCAAGAGGCTCTTTGCGCAGCTCGAGAATTTGCGCTACGTAGGGCTGAAGTTCCGTAGGTAGATCTGATGTTTTGCCCAGAATAAATGTCTGTACGAGAAGCCAGCGATTCTTCTCCCAGAACTCCTTAAAGAGTCCTCGTTCGAGCTGCTGCAGATATTCTGTGTAGGGCCGCGTGTAGCGCCTAGACTCCTTCTCTTCTCTGCGCTTGGCTTTTAAAAACTCCTTAAAATGGGCACGTCTCCAGGCGTTAAAGTCGATGTCGTGATAGAGCTCCTGGATGTAGGGTTTAAGCAGCAGCTGAGTGGAGATTGCAGCTTGGCAGAGAGCCCGAGCGGTAGATAAGTTCTGTCCCCCAACAGCCTCGAGAAGCTGTGGAGAGAACTCCTCTTTCTTTGCCATTAGATAGGCCAGATCTATCAAGAGCAGCTTATCATCGTTTTTGGGAATGGAGGCGAGATAGTAGTCGATCCACTTTCTGCTCGATTCGTAAATCTCTCCCTTTTCTTTGCAGCGCGCCCTGACTGCTTCTCGCGCCTCTTCGGAGGAGCCCCCCTTTGTCTGCAAGCGAGAAGGGGAGTGTCCCTCTTCGTCGTAAAGCGCATCGATTAATGTTGCCATCTCATCTTGTGCGGAGTAGAGCAGCAGAGTGTCTAGCTCCTTTTGCAGGCGCACGCACGTGCTTAGATCGCCAAGGCGATCTAATGCGCTTCTCACACTTCCCCCTGAGGGGAGGATCAGTTCAAGATAGCGCTCCCAGTTCAGCGCGAGTGTCTCCTCTTTCAAGGTGCGATTCACAGAATCGAAGACCTCTCTCTCTAGAGGACGCTTCCCATCCCAGATCTCTCCGGCATAGCTCTCGCTCTCCAGCCAGCGCAACCGGTCGGACTCTTTTTTCTGCTTGCTCTCCGGTTTCTGCGAGGGAACAAAATCGTTCGGATTGAAGCGTGGATAGGAGGCTAGTGCAAGCACCTCTCCCGTTTTCGGATGAAGAGCTACGATCGCGCCTCCCTTAATCCAAGGGTAGTCCAGCTTGATCTCTCCCTTCTGATTCTTCTTGTCGCGAATAGGTTCGTGCTGTGCTAGCAGCATCTCGGCGAACTCTTGTAGCTCAGCAGAGATCGAAAGCAGGATTCTCTCGCCCGGCTTGGCTCTTCGTCCCCCTGGCAGCTGCCGAATAAAATTTCCTTTTACATCCACCTCGACCATTTTTTTTCCACAAGCGCCGCGCAGATTCTGGTCGAAGGCGCTCTCGATCCCGCTCTTTCCAACCAGGTCGTTGATTGTGTAGGCCTTCTCTTTCAGCTCTTTTAATCTCTTCCGCACTTCTAGGGGAGTCTCATAGCCCTGAGGCAGAGGAACGAGCTCGCCTGCTTCTCTCTGAGTTAAATAGGTTTGGAGCTCCTCAATCTCTTGGGCGATCGCCACATACTCTTTTTCGCTGATCGGGCCCAGGTAGCCAAGAACGTCGCAGCCCACCTTCCCTCTTGGGTAGAACCTTTTTGAAGAGCGCCGCGCCTGCATTCCAGGCCAATCTTTTTCGAGCGCCTTTAGGCGGTAGTACTCTTTCTCTGAGACATCTTCTTTAATGACAAAAGGCGTGTGAGGGAAGAGAGAAGCTCTGCCGATGATCGCATCTTCTACCTCTTGAGAGGTTAACCCTAGCTCTGTTGCTAAAAATTTTGACAGCTCCGCCACATAGGCCATCCTTGCCTGGGTCTTCACCCACTTTCCCTTATCGTCTTTCTTCCAAACTACGCTTGGAATCTGGCGGATCTGCGCAAATGAGACCGAGATATTGTACTGTATGGTGTTGATTGCTAAAGGAATGTTGAAACGGTCGCGGATCGTCGCTCTCTCGACGTTCTCAATGACAACTCTTCTCTGCGGTCTGCGGGCCAGCTCAAGGTGCTGGTCGTGCTGAACAGTTCCCAGATACCAGACGCGGATCAGGACGAGCAGAAGCGCAACCAGAATCAGGTTGAGAACCCTATTCGCTTTGGTGTGTACCGTCGAACTCATCCGCATTCCCACTTTTTCCAGCTCATTCTATACAACAATTTATAGTTTGTAGAACCTTAAAGTTATATTTTATGTCGCAGGGAGTAAGAGAGCGCTCGGAGAAGAAACGGACGAGCACGGACACGCGCAGAAGAAAGAATTCTCTCCCTCTCTCTTGCCCGCCTGTCCATTTCCTGTCCGTTTTCGTCCGTTTCCTGTCCATTAATGTCCGTGCTCCCGGGCGGGTTCTTCTCCGAGCGCCTCCTTTTTCATTGGAAAAAAAGGTGGCATTGCGGTAAAAGATTCTGATTGACAAATGCGCCTGTAGTTCAATGGTAGAACCGTAGCCTTCCAAGCTACTTGTGTCAGTTCGATTCTGATCAGGCGCTTTGTGTGAAAGTCGATTAAATTAAATTTTTAACCAAGACCGAAATCTCTACATTAAGTAGGGATGCCGCAGTCAAAAACAACAAAAGGGACAAGGCTTGGCAACTACAAAAGAACATACTGTTCAAATCACGATTAAGGACCTCTTAGAGAGCGGAGCCCACTTCGGGCACCAGAAGCACCGTTGGAACCCAAAGATGAAACGCTTCATCTTTGAAGAGCGCAACGGAATCTACATCATCGACCTCGCGAAGACCATGCAGCAGATCCGCAAGGCTGCTGAAGTCGTACGAGAGATGACAGCAAAACGCAAATCTATTCTCTTCGTCGGCACAAAGAAACAAGCAAAAGCAGTTCTTCGCGAGTGCGCTGAAGAGTGCGGCGAGTTCTACGTGTGCGAACGCTGGCTCGGTGGAGCTCTCACAAACCTCTCTACGATTCGCCAGTCAGTAAAAACTTTAGAGCGCACAGAGAAGCGCATCGCTACAGGCGGAGCAGATTTCACTAAAAAAGAGCTCTCTCTTCTCAGCAAAGAGCAGATTAAGCTCGATCGCAACCTCTCAGGGATCCGCGCAATGCGCAAGCTTCCTGGGCTTCTCGTTGTCGTAGACCCAAGCCGTGAGCACATTGCCGTTGCAGAAGCTAACAAGCTCGGTATTCCAGTTCTCGCTCTCGTCGACACCAACTGCGACCCAGATCCTATCGACTACGTTATTGCATGCAACGACGACGCTCTTAAGAGCATCAAGATCATCCTGCAAGCGCTAACTCAAGCGATCATCGATCAGAAGAACGACATGCAGCTGACCATTTCAAAAGAGCAGAAAGAGCGCATCGATGAAGCTGCTGGAAGATCGAGAGAGAGCGATGTTGATGCTGATGAGGAGAAGTCATGAGCGAAAAAGTCACAGCAGAAAAAGTAAAAGAGCTCAGAGAGCGCACTGGCGTTGGCATGGGAAAGTGCAAAGAAGCACTTGAACAGGTCGGCGGCGATATGGAGCGCGCAATCGATTTTCTCCGTAAAGCTGGAATGGCGAGCGCTGTAAAAAAAGAGGGAAGAGAGACCAAAGAGGGTCTCGTCGGTTATGCTGAAGGCAAAACTGCATTCTCTCTTGTCGAGATGAACGCCGAGACAGACTTTGTCACGCAGAACGAGAAGTTCAAAGAGTTTCTTAAAGAGGTTTGCAGTGATGCAGCTGAGACAAAACCCGCTTCTCTAGAAGCGTTTTTAGCTCAGAAGAATCGCAAAGATTCGAGCATCACAAACGATGAGCAGCGCGCGATCGTGATGCAGAGCCTTGGCGAAAATATTAGAGTGAAGCGCCTCACAATCATCCCCAAGAGCCCAGACCTCTCTATCGGCTTCTACTCGCACATGGGCGGCAAGATCGTCTGTGTTGTAGAACTCCAAGGTGGAGCAGGGCAGGAAGCTCTAGCGCGCGATATCGCAATGCACATTGCAGCCGAGTCCCCAGACTATCTCGCTCCTCAAGATGTGCCCAGCGATGTCAAGTCGCGTGAGGAAGAGGTTGCAAGAGGCCAGGTTCAAGGCAAACCAGCCAACATCGTCGACAAGATCGTCGAAGGGAAGCTAAAAGCCTTTTACGATATGAGCTGCCTCGTCTGTCAGAAGTATGTGAAGGATAACTCCATCACCATTACTCAGCTGCTAGAGAACGAGTCGAAGCGCCTCGGCAAAAAACTCGCCATCAAACGCTTCCTTCGCTGGCAGGTTGGAGCATAACCCAAACTTTGGAACGAGAGAGTGATGAGCATGAAGGTAAAGTACAAACGGATCCTGCTCAAACTCTCTGGCGAGGCCCTCCAGGGCGATGGAAAGTTCGGATTCGAGCGCAGCGCATGTGAACACATCGCTCGCTCGATTAAAGAGATCCATGAGAAGGGCGTAGAGATTGGCATCGTTATCGGCGGAGGAAACGTCTTCCGCGGAGCTCAAGCCTCCCTCTTCGATTTCGCCCGCACCCCAGCTGATCAGATCGGAATGCTCGCCACCATCATTAACGGCCTCGTGTTGCAGCAATCTCTTGCTGCTGTTGGCGTCGAGAGCCGCGTCATGAGCGCTCTTAGTGCAGACTCGATTGTAGAAAAGTACAATTGGAAGCAGGCCCTCCTCTCACTCCAAAAAAAGATCCCCGTCATCTTTGTTGGCGGCACAGGAAACCCCTATTTCACTACCGACACTGCAGGCAGCTTAAGAGCCAGTGAGATGAGCGCGGAGATCTTGCTCAAGGCTTCTACTGTGGATGGCGTCTACACCGACGATCCCAAGAAAAACCCGAAAGCCACCAAGTACAGCACACTGACATATTCAGAGGCACTCGCCAAAAATCTTAAAGTCATGGATGCTACAGCAATAGCACTCTGTCGTGAAAATCGTATTCCCATCTATGTTTTTAACCTCTTTGAAAAAGGAGCCCTGTTAAAAGCGATCTGTGAAGAGAGGGATGGAGTTGTTGGCGGCACCATAGTCCAAGGAGAATAGAAGATGAGCGTTCCAGATCAAGTAAAAACAAAAATGCAAGCCACTGTTGAACACTTTAAGCAAGAGCTTAAGGGGCTTCGCAGCAACCGCGCCAACCCCGCCATCATTGAAAACGTGATGGTAGAGGTCTACGGCTCAAATATGCGCATTAAAGAGCTTGCGAACATCTCCGTTCCAGAGTCGCGCCAGCTCCAGGTGTCGCCATTTGATCCCCAAACAACAGGCCCCATCGCAAAAGGCATTGAAAAGGCGAACCTCAACCTTCAGCCCATCGTTGAAGGGGGCGCCATCCGCATCATGATCCCTCCGATGGATGAGAACGTCCGTAAAGAGATCGTTAAACAGGGCAAGAAGAAGGCAGAAGACTCCAAGATCACCATCCGCGAGACGCGCCGCAAAGGCAACGAGCAGGTGCGCAAACAGAAGGCCGATGGAGAGATCGCAGAGGATGTGATGAAAAAAGCCGAAAAGAGCATCCAAGAGTATACAGATAAGTTCTGCAAAGAGATCGACGACCTCTTTGCGCAAAAAGAGAAGGAGATTTTAACTGTTTAAATGCATGGTAGGTTTAAGTGCCTCTTGCAAATAATAGCGGGAATTCTTTAGATTCTTAGCGTTTTTAGAATGGCCCCATCGTCTAGTCAGGCCTAGGACACCAGATTTTCATTCTGATAACAGGGGTTCGAATCCCCTTGGGGTCACACGAGACTTTAGCTCAGTTGGTTAGAGCACCTCACTTTTAATGAGGGGGTCGATGGTTCGAGTCCATCAAGTCTCAATTTTTTTCCAAAAAAATTTAGGTTTTAGAGTGCGGCAACTTAGCGCCGCCTTTCTAAGGCATCGGCACGGCGATCTCTCTTTCATTCCTAATAAACAAAAATTACTTGTCTTAAGCATTAATCTTTTTTTGACCGAACGAAGAGAGGTCCCTGGAGTGCGCGCGCTCTGCGCCGCCCTGAATTTCTTAAAATTTTGTTTTTCACAACTCTGGTCAGAAAGAAGCCAAGGCGGCGCAGAGCGCGCGCACTCCAGGGATTTCGCTTCGCTCAATCAAAGAAAGATATTCAATTAATCATTAATGTTACTGTAATTGTAATTAAGTGTTATAATTTTATGTCTATTTATTATAGATTTTACAAGAAGCTGTTTGGAAATAGATTTCTTGCAAAAAGAGTGTGAAGAGGTGTAGGCTCTACGCCTAAAAAATTAAACAAGAGAAGCATCTATGGTAATGCAAGTGAATATAAACGCGGTAAGAGACTGGTCCCACGCTGACGCAGATATTCTACCTCTCACCTACCGTGCAATGGACTGGGTGACCACCGAGATCATGAATCCTCAAGAGCCACTCAAGAATGCAGATGGAACCGTGAGGCTTGGCAGGCATACTGGAAAGCCGCTATTAACAGATGCTCAGTTAGGATGCCTTGAGAGCATGGCGCGTAGAGTTTTTGGAGCTCTCTGCTACGCAGGGCTTCTCGTTGCAGTTGTAGCAGAGGAGATCGTGCGTCTCGCCCTCTCCCTTGCTGCTATTCCATTCACCCTTCCGCTTCTCGCGTTGCAAGATAGGAAATTTCAAGATTCTTGGACTTGGTATTGCATAGCTCAGGCTATTTTTTCTGTAATCTATCTGATCGATGGGCCCCTGCTTTCAATCTCTGCGATCGTTCAGAAGTGTCTGCTCGATGTAGTTAATGAGGGCGGGTTCCGTAAAGAGTTAAACGAGCTAAACATCTGCGATTTCTAGTAGCATCTGCGACGACGACTAATTAAACAGGAGAATTTATGGTATTCAACGTAATCGAATCAAGAGACTATAACAATCCAATCATGACTCCCTTTGCAGTGTCGGGAATGATTTGGGTAACTGAAGATTTTCTACATCCAATGGAGCAGGCGAAAGATGCAAAAGGCGATCTAAAGGTGCGAGTTGTCCCAATACGCAATCATGAAAATAAGATCGTAAGCTCAAGAAATGAGCCCATAATGGAGCGAGCGGAGATGGGGTGCCTGGAGAGCATGACGCGCAGAGTTATCGGAGCACTCTGCTATGCGGCCCTTGCGGTGGCGGTGGAGGTAGAGCTTGTTGTGCGCGCTGCGCTTACCCTAGTCCTGATTCCTATCAGGATTGCTTACGCATGCTTGTGCGATAATTGTGACTTCACAGGTGTGCTACAGTTTTTAGATATTCTATTTATCAAGGATATTGGCCTGGCGATCGACGCGCCGGTGCGCGCAATTTCCGGGATCGTGCAGAAGTGCCTGCTGAATCTTGAGAATAAGTGGGGCGATCCTAAAGAGTTCGATGACCTCGCTCTCTTCTGCTAACCCGAGTTTTGATAAAAAATTAAACAGGGAAAAAATTTATGGTATACACACCAACTAGATCCGAATTTAACAATGCCGGAATAACCCCCTTTTCTCTACAGGCGATGGATTGGACAACAGAGTTCATTACTCCTCGCACGCAAGCAATTGATAAACATTCGGGCGCACTGCTTACTGATGAGATACGAAGATGGAACTCCCAAAAGGGAGATTATGAAAAAGTGCAAGTTGCCAGGATGACGGCAAATAAAGAGCTGGACTGCCTCGAGAGCATGGGACGAAGAGTTGTAGGAGCGCTCTTCTATGCAGCTCTTGCTGTAGCAGTAGAGGTAGAGCTTGTTTTCAGAACTCTGCTTTATACTGCTCTACTTCCGTTCATTATAGCCTGTGAGTACTGCGATGATGGAGATTGGAGTGACGAGCTGGGAAATTATGTAGATCAGATGATGAAAAATGGGCTCTATGCCATCGATGCGCCCATTCGCGCCCTCTCCGGAATTGTACAAAAGTGTCTACTCAATCTCCAGAACAATGAAGGCGGCAAAACATACAGAGAGCTTGCGCTCTGCCAGATAGTATAACTTAGAGGGTATCTACAAAGGCAGCAACATGCTTTTTTAGTCTTTTCGGCAGACTATAAATTGTCTTTCTTGGCCTACTTTCTCAAGTATGTCCTGCGAAAAACAATTTAAATTCTGCCAAAAAACCTTAAAAAATCAAAGTTTCTGACTTTGTAGACGCCCTCTTACACAACTTGATTTGGAGAATTTATGGTATTTACACCGGAAACAAAAGATTTTGGTAACGCATTCATAACCCCCGCTTTCCATTGGGGAATGGACTGGACAGCTGACTTTATTACCCCCAGCGAACAAGTTGTGGATGGGGATGGTCCGAGGTTCGAAGCGGTCAAAAGGGGAGATAGGACAATTAATGTTCCAGTGATGCAGAACGTCGAAATGGACTGCCTGGAGAGCCTTGGAAGAAGAGTCGTTGGAGCGCTCTGCTTCGCAGCGCTTGCAGTAGCTGGAGAGGTTGAGCTTATCTTCCGTGCTCTGGTTGCAGCTGTTCTAGTTCCGGTCTTTATTGCATATGGATTATTCTGTGATGATTGCGATTTTGATACGGCGGGTGCTTTTACTATGCTCTTATTCGTCGATGCTTTTTTTGCTATCGATGCGCCTGTGCGCGCCATCTCTGGGATTGTTCAGAAGTGTCTGTTCAATGTTCAGAACGAAAAAGGTCTGGGCGTCACATACTGGGATCTTTCGATCTGCTGGTAAGCAGAGCAAGCCTCTCCCTCTCAAAGAGCGCATGCAAATGCGCTCTTTTCTTTTTTCCTTTTTCTTTGACCGAACGAAGAGAGATCCCTGGAGGATTTCGCTCCGCTCAATCAAAGATATTAAAATAATTATTAAG
Organism: Chlamydiales bacterium; assembly: GCA_016185065.1. Classification (NCBI taxonomy): domain Bacteria; kingdom Pseudomonadati; phylum Chlamydiota; class Chlamydiia; order Chlamydiales; species Chlamydiales bacterium. Next base: position 112,432 of record JACPOL010000004.1, on the reverse strand, counting down.
TTGGAAGCCATCGCAATTAATTGTTATAATATTTATCACTATTTTATAACGTTCTGCAAAAAATTAGAAGGAGAAGAATTTTGGTATTCAAAGTGATCGACTGGAGCGACTACGACAATCAAACAATAACTCCTTTCGCAATGGAGGGAATGCGTTGGGTAACTAATGATTTTATGGATTTGGACCAGCCTGTAAGAGATGCAGAGGGCAAGTACATTTATGATAAAGTCGATGTCGAAGCTGCAGATGGCAAGATTGAACAGCGAGAAAGAGTTCGCTATCAACGAGTAGGGTGCATAGAGAGCATGGCGCGAAGAGTTATCGGAGCTCTCTGCTATGTAGCTCTTGCTGTGGCAGTAGAGATAGAGCTTGTCGTGCGCGCTGTGGTTACGCTTTTTCTGATTCCGCTCTCTTTTGCTCATGCGTGTTTGTTTGATAATTATGATTTCGATGATACGACGTTTCTTTTAGACCTTCTGTTTATTAAAGATCTTGGCTTAATAGTCGACCTGCCGGTGCGCGCAATCTCCGGAATCGTTCAGAAGTGTCTGTTGGATCTTAATAACGAGAATGAGAATCCCAAAGACTTTGAAGAGCTCACGCTCTGTAGCTGCAAAGGTTTAGAGACCGAAGCTTCGTAGAACGCTTGCAAATGCGCTCTTTTCCCTCTTCTCTGTGGTAAAAAAATTTTTTGTTTCAAATAAAAATTAAGGGCGGCGCAGAGCGCGCGCACTCCAGGGATTTCGCTTCGCTCAATCAAAGAGTAATAAAGAATGGATTAAAATAATCATTAAATGGAAGTTATTGCAATTAATTGTTATAATCTTATCAATATTTATAATGTTTTCGAAAGGCTTTTTAGAAAGGAGAGCCTTGCAAAAAGAATATCAAGAGGTGTAGGCTGTACGCCCGCCTTAAAAAATTAAGAATCAAAAAGGGAGAGAGTTATGGTTATCGCAGCGCTTAATCTAGAGGTACTAAGAAAAGGTAGCTTTTTAGATACTCCAGTTACCTACCAGTGGATGGATGATGTAACCGAGTGGATGAATCCGAAGCAGCCTCCAAGAGCTTATGCTGATGGTGCTACAGGCCTGCCTGGAGAGCCCGTTATACTTGATAAAGAGCTGGATTGTATCGAGAGCTTAGAGAAGAGGGTTGTGGGAGCTCTCTGCTTTGCAGGGCTTCTGGTTGCTGCAGAGGTTGAGGTAGTTGTGCGTCTTGTTCTGGCTCTAGTTGTCGCAGCCGTTTCGTTTCTATTTAGCACTTGTGTTGGTGATATGGCAGCGATTGGGGATCAAGCACTGGAGCACGCTATTCTATCTGGCATACTCATTGTCGATGCTCCAGTAAGAATCATCTCAGCGCTAGTTCAGAAGTGTCTACTTGATGCGCAAGGAGCGCATGGACGCAAAAACTTAAGAGAACTTTCACTCTGCTAAGCTAAGGCGAAATTTATGGTAGCATTTATTGAGAGGAGAGTCCTAGCAAACAATGATGATGAGACCTGCGATTGCATAGATTATCCGCTAACCTATGCACTGATGGATGGCGTCACAGAGTTTATAAGCCCTAGGCACATGGTGGTCAGAACAAATGAGATGAGCCGCGCGATCACGGGTATAGAGGTGAGAGCAGGAGGCAAGCAGCTGATTCTGGACGCTGAGATAGGGATGGCCGAAAGGACGGGCAGAAAAATCGTTGGAGCGTTCTGCTATGCGGGGCTTCTTCTGGTTGCAGAGATAGAGATGCTCGTGCGCATCCCTCTCTACTTTCTGGGTTTTCTCTATAGTGTGTATTACTACTTACAGAAGGACGATCCAGAATTTATTACGCTATTTCGAGATCTAACATATTTAGCCTGCATCTTCCTTGTCGATGCGCCCATTCGAACAATCTCTGCTCTCGTACAAAAATGTCTGCTCGATGTGTGCAATGAGCGGCGCGTGCGAAAAGATTTTTCAGAGCTCACCGTTTGTGAATTGATCCATATTAGAAAAGAGTAGAGAGATTTTTATGTGTGTTGGCATCTCAAAAAGCAATGTGGAGTCTTATGGCAAGGAGCTCTTTGCTCCCTTCGCTTACACAACTTTCAATGATTTGAATGAGTTTTGCAATGTGAAGGCGGATGGTTTAGAGGCGATGGCGAGAAGAGTGGTAGGCGCGCTCGGCTATCTGGCTCTCATGGTTGCGATAGAGGTGGAGGCTGCCTTCCGCCTCGCCCTTGGCCTTATTGCACTTCTTCCCTGTTTTGCAATTACACTGGTGCGTTGTAGAGATGATCTTCTCGAGATCTCCTTTCTGCTGATGATCGGAGCGCTATTTTCAATTGTGGATGCTCCCGCAAGAGCGATCTCCGCGCTTGTCCAGAACGCGCTGCTAGGCAGAGGGCTAGATTTTGACGATATCAAGCTCTGTCACTCTTAACGACTGTTAACAAGTGGGTCAGCTCTGCGGACTTCAAGGGTGATGCCGGTCGTGGAGCTCTCCTCTTTGAGAAGAGCTAGCACAGCATCTGCAACTTGCGTCGGAGTGAGAAGAGATGAGGGCTCCTCTTCAGGAAAGTAGGAGCTGCGCATGCGGCTCTGAGTACGCTGTGGAGCAAGCGCATTGATGCGCAGCCAAGGTCTCTCCTCTGCTAGAGCCTGTGTGAAGTTCACGACAGCGGCTTTAGCCGCAGAGTAGACGGCATACCCCTTTCTGCCGCGAGAGTAGGCGGAAGAGGCGATGTTGATGATATCTCCCCCCTCCTTAATCTCTGCATGCTTACAAGAGAGAATGACGCTTGTCAGGTTGGTGCTGATCAGCTCTTCAATCTCGCTCGAATCTAGAGCGTCCACCTCTTTTAATTTAAAGAGCCCAATGCAGTTGATGAGTCCGTCAAGAGGCCCCTCAATTGATGCGAGCTGTTTGAAAAGAGCTTCGCACTGGCTGGGTGATGAGAGATCGGCCATGTAGGGCTCTGAGCTGCGCGAGATCAGTTGGACGCGCGCTCCCTCTTTCTCCAGAGCAGCTCCGATCGCTCTGCCGATATCGCCCGTTCCTCCCGTAATGGCAAAGAGCTTGCCGTTTAAAGATCTCTGCGCGCTACCTGCTTCGGAAGGAGGGGAGGTGCGTCTGAAGAGCTGCTCTGCGAGATAGAGGTCGAGATCGGTGGTGATTTTGATGTTCGACTCATCCCCCTCGACGATCCGCACGGGATGCCCGAGCGCAAGCACGAGGGAGCAGTCGTCGGTTGCGGCGCGCCCCTCCTTTTCCGCGAGCTCGTGAGCTTTGAGGATAAGCGGGTAGGAGAAGCTCTGGGGAGTCTGCCCGCGCAGGTAGTGGGCTCTCTGGGGGATCTCGTCGATCTTCTGGCCATCTTTTGAGTGGACGATCGTATCGGCAGAGGGCGTGCAGGTGTCTGCAGCTTCAAAAGCCTGGCAGGCGGCGATGTTTTCGCGCAGGATCTTCTCAGTGACAAAGGGGCGTACAGCGTCGTGGATCACCACATGAGTGGTTTGGGGAGAGCAGGCGAGTAGCCCGAGATAGGATGACTCCTGGCGCGTTGCGCCGCCAACTGCAATGCGAATATTATCTGTGCAGCCTTCAAGATCGCTCTTCACCTCTTCGGCCCACTCTTCAGGGCAGACGAGGATGATCTCAGCGAAGAGGCTGCTCTTCAGAAAGCGCTCTAGCGTGTGGAGGTAGATCTTCTTACCCGCAAGCGCATGAAACTGCTTGGGCAGCGCGCTTTTGAACCTTGCGCCCTTTCCTCCCATCAGCAAAATTGCACTTACATATTTAGTTTGATTCAATGTCATACCTATCCAATAGGTGATATAGCCGATTTTATAGGTTTATGCTTATTCAAGTCTCTTCTGTTTTTAGAGAGACGCCCTGGAGCTCTTTATGGATAAACTCTGCCCTGCGGTGGGAGAGCTGGTTGGGGTCGCTGCTCTTTTCTTGGGAGAGGTGAGAGAGGTGGGCGTGGCGACACTTGAAGAGGATATCATTTAGCTTGGTATCTGAGATGCCTGTGACCCAGCCTAGATCGAGGCCGAGCTTGAGGAGGCTGAGGGCGTCCATGGTCTCTTTGGTCTGTAGTTGATAGGAGTGGAGAAGGAGGCCGTAGGCTCTGCTGACCTGATCTTTAATTGCGACGCTCCCCTCATTTTTAAGGCGGACGCGCTCGTTTTTCTCAAGAGCCATGAATTTCATGGCTGCGGTGTGAAGCGCTCTGAGGATGTTCTCTTCAGAGATGCCGAGTGTAAAGCCGTTTTTTAAAACGATAATATCTCCGACGATCTCTTCGATACGGCCTTGCAGGCTGATGGCAGCGACCTCCTCCTCTTTCTGCTTAACAAGAGCCTCTTGAAGCTGCTCAGTGTGGGTGAGGGCGGGGAGGTGGAGAAAGACCTGTACGATGAGGCCAGTACCAGAGATGTTGGGGTCGGAGGTGAGGTAGCCGAATTTTGGGGAGTAGGCGACGCCGAGCGTCTCTGCAATTGCGCCCTCGATCTTACTCAAGATGTTCCAGCTCTTCTCCCAGCCTCCAGAGCTGTCGAGCAGCTGGATCTGCAGATGATCTCCAATATTGATAAGAGCGAGAAACTTCGCGCTCTGATCGATGAGAAACGCCTGGCCGGCGGTGGTATTCTGAAAGCTCTCAAAACAGAGAAAGTGTTCGAATAGGAGCTCTTTATCGAGAGCGGAGAGCTCCTCTGCACCGATGAGTCTAGGCCGGTCGAGCTCCTTGCAAGAGAGGAGGCTATTTTTAAGGGAGGTGAGAACCTGGGCATACTGATTTGGTTGGAGCTTGGGAGGGAAGTTGTGTCGGGCTAGGTTGCGGTGGAGAGTAAAGGCTGAAATGGGCCAGATCGGATTCACCTCATCTTGCCAAGGGGTGTGCTCAAACAGAAATGCCGAGAGTTCAGGATTTTGCGTCATTGGATCTTTCGGTAAGTGCTTTGATCTGGTCGCGCAGCCAAGCGGCCTGCTCATAATTTTCTTGTTTGAGAGCGTCGTTCAGAGCCTGATTTAAGGCGAGGAGCCTCGAAGAGGCCGCGATGGTGACGGTCTTGTCTGGGGATTTTCCCACATGAAGAGGCTGCCCGCGCTTCATCGTTAGACTCTTTTTTAGGCGAGAGGGGATGCTATCGGATTCCATGAGCTGAGAGACAAGAATATCGGAAAAGACAGAGTAGCACTCGCTGCAGCCGACGGGGTTGCCAGTTTTTACGGATTCGAGAGTGGTAAGGCAGTTTCCACAGCAGAGACCTGAGGTGCTTCCCTCTGCGGTTTTAGGAGGGGTCACCTCGCCATGCAGTTTCTGCTGAAGGATGGGACAGTCTGCACACATCTCTGTGCAGGTCGTCGTTTTGCCCTCGATCTCCTTGTACAGAACTTTAGCTGGCTTTTTGCAATGGCCGCACTCTACCGGTCTCTCAGTCATCTCTTGCCCCCGTTTCCGGATACTAACCAGAGCTCCCTGTTTAATTCACTCTCAATCTTCATCAGATAAGTTGTTGCGAAATCGCTAGTCCTATTTTGTAGGTAAAAGAGAATAGACATGTCGGAGGTCCAGGAGAAAGGCCTTCGGCGTTCTCTCGGGGACCCCCAGCTGCCCCCTTGAGCCTAACTAGGGCTTTGATCACCGCTCACTGACGTGAGCTATCGCGTCTCGGGTTGCTCGCCGTGCGGAGCACTGCTCTTCGCAACTTCGACGCAATTGCTCTTTGCCCCGGTACTCAGTTCGCAAAATTTTTACGCTTTCGGCTGCGTCAAAGCCCCGGGGTTGAGATGGCGTGAAAGGGGACAGTATTAATGCAATACGGCCCCCTTCACGCCATTTCAACCGCGGGAGCTTTCACGTCAGCCCAAAGTGCAAAAATTTCACGAACTGAGTACTTGCGGCCGCGGCCTGCGCCTTACTGCGTGGCGCAGAAGTGATGCGGCTTCGCCGCAATGAAAAGAGAATGAAGAGGGAAGTTCTTACACTCTTAATTGCATCTGCGACTGGACGCGAAAGGGACCCACGACGGAGGAAGTGGGATGAGCGCCTCGAGCAGCCAATCGATTCAGATCGCACAGCAAAACCGTAGCACAGAAAAGCCGGCCAGGCGTGCAGGGTAGGGCGAAGGCCCACTCTGCTTTCGAGCACACGGTTTGGCAAAGCGAGGTGAAGCGCAAGGTGGTCGCTGGAGGTGTGGCAAAGCGCACACCATCCGACATGTCTATCCTAGCACTTCATAATTCTCGACTATAAACTCTGAATCTTAGTTTGAGGTTTACTGGAGTGGTTGTTGATCGTCGTTCACTAGAACAGCTTTTTTGGCCATTTCTGGGCGGGGCATGAAGAGGACGAAGAAGAAGATGAGGAAGAGGAGGCCACCCAAGCTTGCGATCGCATTGAGATAGGGCTCTTCGACGTAGAACTTGGCTAGGAAGCCCGCAAAGGCGGGGCCCAAGTTTGAGAAGCACCAGGCGAAGCCCATGAGGAGAGCGGAGACGGTGCTTGGACTTTCGGGGACAAGGCGATTGCCCCACGAGACGATAATTGGATTGATGATGCCCAGGAAGGCGCCGAGGCCGCTCAGCATGAGGGCGATCTGGCCTATCGATGTTGCCGGATGAGTTAAAAAAGTATAGAAGAGCAGCCCAGCTCCGCACACAACCGTGAGAAGAACTTTTTTCTGGCCATACTTATCGCAGAGCCATCCAGCAGGAACCATGGTGAGGGCAGAACCCAGAACGAAGCAGAGGTGGCCGCCGCCCATGCAGAGCCAGCTGTCGCACTTTCTCGTAGCGAGGATGTCGGGCAGCAGAAACATAAAAGAGAGGACGAGCCCTTGGACCGCGACCTGAGAGAGGTAGAGGAGGAGGAGAGGCTTGCGGCAGTGCATGATCGGTTGAAAAAAACCACGTAGCGAAAGGGTAGGTTGCGCAAAGACCTGTTTAGGGAATTGATGGAAGATAAGAAGAACGATCAGGATTAGAAGAGGGGCGAAGACGATGAGAGCGTGACCCTGAAAGACCTCGCGCAGCTTTGTAAAAGCGAGTTGAGAGATGCCGAGGCCAATTGCGCCGCCTGAAGCAAAAAAGAGGATAGATGACCCCTTCTTCTTCTCGCCGGCGAGAGCTCCTGCCATACCCATAGCGGCTGGATGGAAAGATCCAGATCCGAGCATGAGAAGCAGAAGGAGAAGAAATGAGCCCGAGATTCCCTGAGCAAAGGTGATCCAGAGGATCGATGATGAGAGTACAAGCCCAAGTAGCAGAACGCGCTTGCGGTAGCCGCGGTCTGAAAAGTAGCCGAAGAGGACTTGGAAGATCTCTCCCAGGAAGCCGCTTACGCCCGCAATGAGACCCGCTTGAGCGATGTCGATGTTCGCTAGCGTCTTGTAGATAGGCCAGATTCCTGTAAAAAAATCCATGAAGAGGTGGCTAAGCCACAGAAACCATAGGCTTTTTGTGAGGGAGGACATGCGGCGGCACCTGGAATTAACAGAATTCTCTTTCCCTCATTTTAATTAATTATAATTTTGAATCAAATTAAAAATTAAATTTTTGTAATATTAATAATTATTTAAAGAACTCCTTCCTGTAGAAAGGAGATTCTCTTCGGCTTAAGGATAAAAGAGAATATGAATCCCGCCTAGACTCGGCCCTCAAGAGCCGAGATTGCGGCGAGAGGCCGTTCAACCTGATTTGGCGCGGGATTGGGCATATAGACAAAAAAAACTTTGATGATTACGATACCCCTTTACGCTTACAACCCTAAATATGAGGAAGATGATGAGAAGAACAAAATGGCTCGCTCTAATGCTCGTTTGCACAGCAGGGGCTCTCTGCCTATCCGCTCAAGATGTAACTCCCCCAAACACAGGCGCTCAGCCCTACCAAGGCCCCCGAGCTCCTGCTCCGACAAAGCCGCAGCAGCCAGCTCCCCAGCCTCAGCCGCAACAGCCTGCTGCTCAGCCACAACCTGCTCAGCCTAACGGAAATGGCAAAGCGATGATGAGTCCAAAAGCGGCCGATTGCAGCCAGATGACTCCAGATGAGATGGACTTCGCAAATCAGCTCAATCCTATGAATAAGGCGATGTTCTGCGGTAAGTTTAGCTCAGACATGCGCAACAGTGCGATGCAGATGTCCGGAGAGATGGGTCCTGATGGCAATATGATCACAAATGATCAAGCTGTCGAGAAAGTGGCAAAAGACAATAACATGATGATGCCAGCAGCTCCCGCAGCACGCCAAGGGGGCAGCTGCCCGGCTAAGTAGGGGGCTTTTAAGTCTAGAGGGTTTTGGGATCCTCTAGACAAAAAAACGCTACCACCGTACATTCGACACCATACTAAGTGACAACGCACTTAGAATTTTAGGAGAAAACTATGAAGAAAGAATTTTTTATGACTCTGGCTGCTGTATGCATGGTTGCAGGACTTTCTGCTAACCAAGCAGCACAACCTGCTGCTGCTGTAGCACAAGAAAAAAGCGCATCTAGCCTTTCTGCTGATGAACTCGCTTTTGCTGCAAAACTGAACGACCAGAACCGCAAAGTGTTCTCGACTCAGTTTTCTGAAGAGCAGAGAAAAGTAGCAATGGGTGCTTCTTGCGCAACTGGCGCTTGCCAGAATAGCCAAAAAGCAGCTCTTGCTCCTAACGACGCCGTACAAAAAGTTATGAAAGATAACAGCGCTGTTGTTGTAGAAAAGAAAGAAGCTGTACAAGCTGTTCAAGTTAAGTAGTTTTCTACTTAGCTTTTAAATCAACCGTTCTCGAATGCAAGTTTAACCTTGGATCTCGTGAGCGGTTGTTTCTATTTTATGAACCTAACTGCAAATAGTAATTCACGTGAGATCGCATTTCTCGCTCTCTGTGCAGTGCACAAAGAGGAGGGGCTATTTCTCACCCATCTTCTTCCTCCGCACGACTCTCTTGCACGCGAAATTGCGCTTGGCACTGAGAGGCGTCTCCTCACTCTAGATTATATTGGAGCAAAGCTGGCTAGCCGTGGCGCTCTCAAACTGAAGTTAAAGGAGAAGATGCTGCTGCGGATGGCGATCTACCAGCATCTATTTATGGATCGAATTCCACCGCACGCCCTTGTGCATGAGATGGTGGAGCTCGCCAGATCCCACTGCCACTCTCTCTTTGTGAAGTTTCTAAATGCAGCGCTGCGCAAACTCGTAGCCGAGAAGTGGAGCCTTCCTGAAGGGGATACGCCGCAAGAGCTGTCGATCTGCTACTCCTATCCGCTCTATTTCGTCGAACTGCTGCTCGAAGAGTATCACATACAGACTACACGCAAGATTCTGGATGCGCTCAATCAACCTCCTCCTCTTACGATAAGGGAGCGTTTTAAAGGATCTATAGAGATTGATCCTTCTGAGCTAGAGAAGTACGCCACAAGTAGAGACTACTATTTTCAGAGCGCAACGCAAGGTTTGCTCATCGACCAGCTTGCTGGTCAGATGAAAAAACCGCCGAAGCGGGTGATCGATCTCTGCGCTGCGCCAGGTGGCAAACTCATTGCGCTTCAAGAGCACTTTCCGCATGCGGAGCTGGTTGCAAATGAGATCTCTGAAAAGCGGCTTAAAAGGCTGCGCGATAATCTTTCGAAGTATCAGATCGCGGCTACTCTGACCAATCTGCCTGCTGAGGAGTATCCGGAAGGAGAGCTCTTCGATCTGATCCTTCTTGATGTTCCTTGCAGCAACTCGGGCGTCTTACATAAGAGGCCCGAGGCGCGCTGGAGAATTACACCTGAAAAGATTCAAGAGCTTAAGAAAATTCAGTGGGCCTGCCTGCAGAAAGCGCAGCGCCTTCTCGCTCCCGGCGGTGAGATCTGGTACACCACCTGTAGCATCCTGCATGCAGAGAATGAAGAGATCGTGGCGCGCGCAGCGCGCGAGCTCTCTCTCAAACCCTCCGCCCCCCACAAGCACCTCCCCCACGAAGCCACCCGCGAAGGCGCCTTCGCCTGTCGATTCGCCCGCTAGGGAAAATGGACGTCAATGGACAGGAAACGGACAAAAAATGGACGGGAAATGGACAAGCGGGCAGGAGAGAGGGGAAGAATTTCTTTCTTTGGCGCGTGTCCGTTTTTGTCCGTTTCCTGTCCATTCTCGTCCGTTTTCGTCCACTTCTTCTTCCGAGCGCCTCCTCAGGCGAGGGGCCGTTCAAACAAGAAGAAGCTTTCGCAAGAGACCTATTATTCCGCAAAGTAGATGGTGGGTTTTAGCGGACTACTTTTGTTCGCTTCAGCATAATCTTTTTCAAAATCTTTCAAGAGGATTGTTAGAGTTTGGGAGACCGCTTTTTCCATAGAGGTATTGGCATTCTGTTGAATGTAGCAATTACGGCTCCATAGAGTAGAATGGCAATACTCTTTGTTTTTGATGATAGTGGCGGGCGCTTCAAAAGTAAGAGAAGCTTTAAGAATTGGAAGTTCTTTTCCAGTTAAGTCTTGAATGTTTTTTATTTCATAAGTCAGGAATGGATTTTTCAAAAATCCATTCTTGTTATCCTCTTCAGAAAATGGACTTTGTACGGACAGCGTTTTGGAAATGACTCGACCAAATTTTTCCAGCAACTGCTTAGCCGACTCTTCCATTTTTTTAGAAGATGTTGAAGAAGAGGCAGGAACATATAGAAAAAAAGTAAGCGAAGAGAAGCCTCTCAACGTATCCGCATCGACGACTGCAGCACTAGTTTCTGTTGATTTAATCTGACTAACTGCAGCTGGTTCCGATGCACCTTCCACTATCTGGACCTTTAGGAGAAAGGGAATGCAGAGTAATAAAATTTGCAATGTTCTTGTTTTCATGAGTCCTCTTAATCCCAAGAAGGGTCTGGGGGAATTCCAAACATTTTCCATTTCTCATTCCAAAGATGATATTTGTTGCCTAGCTTCTGGAAACAGCCCTTCCATAAACCTCCAGCGCGACAACAACGCCGAGTCTCTTCTGCTAGCTGGTCGATAATAAATTTCAAAGTTTCTCTGCTATTGGAAGGAGCTTTTTGGATCAAAATTTTGCAAAAACCCACCGTATTGTTGATAAAATCGATGCAATCGTGGATTGAGATTTCATCGGGGCCGTAGATTGGAACATTGTTATTCGAGCAGTAAAGAATAGGAAGTGGATCTTGGAAATCAAAGTCTCTAGAAAGCTCGCTCTGTAGGCATTCTGAACACTGGATTTTACTGATGATATTAATAAGAGCTTTACTAGCGAGGTCGGCCATATCAGGCTTATTTAAATTTCCATAAGCGATGGCCTGACCGAAAAGAGCTCTAAAAATGAGAGAGTGAGAAGTCGCTGTATTTCTTACACTAATGGCTAAGTCGTACGCATGTTGGAAATCTTCAAGCGCATTCAGGAAACGGTTACAAAGCAAAAAGCTTTCACCTCTTGAAGAATAAGCATCAGATAACTGCTCGTATTGAAACGCTGGTATGTTTGAAATGCATGACGTTTCAAAGCATATCACTTCTTCAAGAGATGAGAAAGAAGCGTAATTTACCTGTTCACCGTTAGAAATGTTAAAGATTGTAACTGTAGAGAGAAAAAACAAGAGTTTTATCAGTTTTTTCATAAAAATCTGCCTAGAAGATTCTGCAACTAAAAAAAGTATCTATCCAATATTTTTTAAGCGCAAGATTTTTCCAAGCAAAGCTTTTCTTGCATCAAACTTGGATGCAATTGAGAAGATCCGGAATTTTTTTATTGCGGCGAAGCCGCATCACTTCTGCGCCACGCAGTAAGGCGCAGGCCGCGGCCGCTAGGGCAAAGAGCAATTGCGGTGAAGTTGCGAAGAGCAGTGCTCCGCACGGCGAGCAACCCGAGACGCGATAGCTCACGTCAGTGAGCGATGATCAAAGCCCTAGTTAGGCTCAAGGGGGCAGCTGGGGGTCCCCGAGAGAACGCCGAAGGCCTTTCTCCTGGACCACCGACATGTCTATTTTTCTTAGAAACCCCTTCTTTTTACTTATGTTGGAGGGTGGGGTAGGTGAAGAGGAGGATGTGGGTGAGGTTGACGAGGATGTGGCAGAGTATGCTGCTTTCGATCGACTTTGTGAGTTGATAGATCGTGCCGTAGACGCATCCTGCGACGAAGACGAGAGAGAGAAAGGTTGGATCCCTCACCCATCCGATATGCATCAGTGCAAAGAAGACCGCGGTAAGAGAGACGGCGAAGATGCTCGCGAGACCAGTAAATGGTTTAAAGCGCTGGAAGATCTCCTCTTGAATGAAGCCTCGGAAAAAGGCCTCTTCGGGAATCACCGCAAAAAAGAGGTTTGTAAGCGGCCAGATGCAGATGATCCAGGGGAGTTTTGGATCCCACTTGATCACTCCAAGATAAAGAGAGAGGCCGATCATGAGGGCGGTTCCCAAGATGCTGAGTGGGATCGCCTTCTTTAGGATCTTCACAATCTCAATTTTAGACTGGGCAAGCGGAATCATCCATGCGAGCAGGAAGATACCGATGAAGGGCTTGTCGAAGTTGATCCAGAAGGTGTAGCTCGTGGCTCCCTCTCCTAAAGTCAGCGACTCTGCGAACTTCCAATTTTGAAATCCCGGAAAGAGGTGGAAGTTGAGGCCGATCGATAGGATGACTGCAAGGCCGATAAAGACATTGCGCGGATGGCCAGTTGTTGCTTTATGTACAATCATCCAGTGAGAGATGCCGAGAAGGGTGAGTGGAATGAGCCCGACAGGTCCGATGATTTTGGCCTGGTATCCGAGGAGAAGGGCTAATAGAGTGAAAGTACCCCAGAGCCAGAAGGTGCGTTTGACCCAAAAGCTTAGAGTCGCCATCATCAGGGCGAAGAAAGAGAGAGTATTTAGAATCACCTGCCAAAAATCCATAATCCACACAATCTCATGCTCAGAAAAAAAGATCAAGGCGTCGAATGGTTAGAGTTCGAACTATTAGCAGATGAACCAAAACTAAAACACGCGATCTTCTTGCGTCATGGAGGCGTGAGCTCTGGCCCATTTGCGTCTCTGAATGTGGGAGGCGGAACGAATGATGATGCGAAGTGCATCGAAGAGAACCGCGAAAGAGTGAAACGGTGTATGGGCGTGGATGAGCTCATCTCTGGCAAGCAGGTGCACGGAAAGGTGATTGCACACTTCGAAAAGCGTGGGCAAGAGGTAGGAGATTGCGACGGGCTTGCCACGGATCAGAAAGGCGCAGCTCTAATGATCAAACATGCGGACTGTCAAGCGGCGATCATCTACGATCCCATTCTCAATGTGCTAGCAAATGTCCACTGCGGCTGGAGGGGGAATGTTCAGAACATCTACGCTGAAGCGGTCGCAGCCCTTAGCAGCAGGTATGGGTCGAAGCCGGAGAACCTTCTGGTGGGGATCTCTCCCAGCTTGGGACCTCAAAATGCTGAGTTTAAGAACTACCGAGAAGAGCTCCCAGAGAGCTTCTGGCAATTTCAAATAAAATCTACCTATTTTAATCTCTGGGAGGTGAGCCGCTTTCAGCTGCTCGCTCTCGGCATCTTGCCTCACCATATTCAGGTTGCAAGTATCTGCACCTTTGATATTAGGGAGGACTATTTTTCCTATCGGAGAGATAAAGTTACTGGGCGTAATTGTACAATCGCACTTATTATTTAAATGCTCATCGTTTTAGTTGAAATAGTGTATAATTGCGTAATCAAAACTGCAATTATTTATTATGACTTCAACTATTTCGTCGAATTATTCTTCCAAGAGATTGTTCAATCCTGAACAGCCATTTGTTCGAGGTCCACTTCACTTACAGGATGACAGATACAATAACATAGACCTGCTCGTAAAATCTCTATGGCATCTGGTTGTAAAAAGTGATCGAGTAGAGGTGCGTTCGGGTGAAGATGTTCTATTAAAAAATGACTACGAAAAGATCCGCAAGATTGCGGGGCACATCTATCGCTTCTATCAATCTATTGAGAGACGTTTTTATTTTACCCTCTCTTACGTCAAAGGATTTGGGCCGGATCGCCCTTCTGTAATTTCAATTGTTCAGCGACTAGTAACGACTGTTTTTGATCAGGATCTCTCTCGAGCAACTAGAAGAAGGGCAGAGTATGCTCTGATTCTGCTTGAAAAGGCCGATCCCCATCTTGCGACAATTAACCACCTGATACGAGTTGTTAAAGACAAAACGGCGTTAAAAGAGGAGAGAAGAGAGGCTTTCGACTTATTAAAATGTTATGCGAGAAATAAGAGAGGGGCTCTCCAGGTCACCCTTCCCATCCGTCCGCTTGGAGGAGTAAACGCCCGTAATGCGCCTCTGGCAATCTCCCGCCTTAGCAAGAATTCGAAAGTTCACGACCAGTTCTGGAAGATACGAAGTTTATGTGTCGACAAGGATCAAGAGATCTGGACAGAGAATTTAAAAGATGTGGGCCAGCAAGAGGGGTTCGCAGTTTCTGTTGTTAATTTTGGGCACGAAGTTGAGTGGCTGCGCGATCCAATGCTCCCTCTGCAAGATGGAACGATCCTTTTGCCTGCACGCTACTGTTTCATAAAAAATGATAAGGTTTCTGATTTAGACGCTGTACGCACTCTTCTGGGCGATTCTTATGCACAAGTTATGGGAGTTGTTGCGCAAAATGGAACAACGCAGAAGCTACTAGACAGAAGTTTTACTACGCAGAGAGAGGCTCCCTTCTATTTTGAGGGTGGAAATCTGCTTTATGCGATGAACAAGAAGGATGAACTCTTCTGTCTTTCTGGGGCTCAGAATCTACTCTTCTCGCTTTTAAATGCTGCTTTTACCTTCTACGGCAGAGAAGAGGCGCTTGTAAAATACATGGAGGGGCTCTCTTTTTCCAAAGAGAGTGTTGCGTTTGTAAGAGAGAGACTGTGCGGCGGGAAGGTGATGCCATTTGAAGATGAGAAGACTCAAGTCTGGCTCGCCAAACTTGCGATTGCTGCTATTGAGTATATCAAAGAGATGATGGAAGAGGTCCTTGGCCTGCCTGTGCTCCATATCGGAGATCCTTTTATCTCCCAGCCAGCGTTCCATCTCGATATTTTTCTACTTCCGGCTCCCAACGGGAAGATCTTTATTCAAGACCACTTCTTCTGCATGCAGCTGATCGAGCGCTTGATTCGAACGCCCAAACTGCCAGAGAGCCATCGCTTGCGTCTTGGAGAGTATCACGAATCTGCAAGACTTAAATACCAGGCGCAATCTGGAGAATTTGAAGTTATTTTCAAATTTCTAACTGATCGAGGATTTGAGATGGTGAGAACGCCAGGTCTCTTCTTTGATCGAAACTTTAAAATGGGTGTTAACTTTCTAAATAGCGTTGTGGGGGGAGCAAAAAAAGGAACATTCTGCCTTACCAACGGATCCTCGCATCCTGTAGACGAAATTTTGAGGGAGTATATCGTCAAGTTTTATAGAGCGCATGGAATTGAAAGGGTCTATTTTGCGGGCAGGGCGACGACGGGTGAGATCACAGCTTCTGGTGGATTAGAATATATTTACGCGGATCAGCGGCTTGGTTTACACGGCGGGGTGCACTGTCTAACTCGCGAAATAAATGCTCTCTTTAAATCATCGACAAAGGTCAAAACGGCGGCTCAACCTGCTCCTACACCAAAAGAGAGCTTTACAGAGACGCTTCCCTTCTTCTTTGAGACGATGGTAAAGATCGGCATGCGCATGAAGACGCCGGAACTTCCAGAGACTCCGCTCTTCAGAGTGATCGATCCTCCACTTGAATCCAAAGTGGAATTCAAAGAGAGCAAACGAAATTAAAAAGTATTTGTTATGACTTCTATTGGTTTTTCAAACGATCGTTTTAAGAAGAGTTTCGATCCCGAACAGCTTTTTGCTCCGGGTGTATTTTACGTGCAGTCAAATAGACGAAATACCATAGAACTGCTCACGAAATCTCTCTGGCATCTGGTTGGAAAAACAGCTCTCGTCGATGTGCGCGCAGGTCGAGAGGCGCTGTTAAAAGATGACTTTGCAAAAATCCGCAAAATTGCAGAGCATATTCGCCGCTTCTATCAATCCCCCGAGATGCGATTCTTTCCGACTCTTTTTTATATCAAGGGTTTTGTATCTGAACGACCAATTCCCACAATTGTTCAACGTCTTGTAAGAACCGTTTTTGGCCACGGACTCGCTAGAGCAATTAGAGAGAAGGCGCGATATGCCCTAATTCTACTCGAAAAAACCGATCCTCATCTTAAAAGAATCAACCAGCTAATCCGAACTGTAAAAGATAAGACAGCACTGAAAAAAGATAGGGATGGGGCCTTTTTTTCATTAGTACATTACGCAAGAGGAAAAAGAGAGCGTCTAGAGATTAACTTCCCTATTCGTCCCTTCAATGCGCTAAGCTCTCCGCCCATGGTTTTATCTGCCAGCTGCTCAAACAGTAATTCAAAGCTTCACAACCGCTTTTGGAAGATAGGGGGATTATGTTCAGATAAAAGTCAGCAGCTCTGCTTGAGAAATCTAGAAGACATAGGAGATCAGGAGGGTTTTAAAGTCTCTTCTATTGATTATGGACATAAAATTGACTGGCTTCGCGATCCGATGCTCTGCCTGCAAGATGGGACGATCCTTCTGCCTGCACGTCTCTGTTTCAATAAAAATGGAACATGTAAAGACACTGAAGCAGTAAGGGACATTCTGAATAACCGAAGCGCTTATATCATGGGAGCTGTTGCGCAGGGAGAGCAGACCGAGATACTATTAAAAGGGGACTTTCCTTCGCAGCAAGAGGCTCCTTTCTATTTTGAGACTGGAAATCTGCTCTATGCAATGAACGGAAAAGATGAGCTGCTCTTTCTTTCCGGAGCTCAAAACCTACTCTTCTCATTTTTAAATAGCGCCTTTACCTTCTCTGGGAGAGAAGAGGCGCTTATAAAATACATGGAGGGGATGGGAGATCTTGGAAGATTATCAAAATATACAACTGCTTTTTCTAAAGAGAGAGTCGCGCTGGTAAAAAGTAGATTATGCAGGGGCAAGGTGATGCCTCCTTGTGATGAGAAGACTCAAGTCTGGCTTGCTAAGCTTTCCATTGCCGCAATTGAGTATATCAAAGAGATGATGGAGGAGACGCTTGGTCTGCCTGTAATTCACATCGGAGATCCCTTCCGCCCCCAATTAGAGTTTCACCTCGATATTTTTATTTTTCCGGCTCCGAATGGGAAGATCTTTATTCAAGACCACCTGCTATGCATACAGCTGCTAGAGCGCTTGATCCGGACGGCCAAACTACCAGAGAGCCACCGCGCACGTCTTAAAGAGTATTTAGAAGCTGCAAAAATTAAACAGGGCTCGCAGTCCGGAGAGCTCGAAAGAACTGCTAAGCTTTTAGCGGCTCGAGGTTTTGAAGTGGTGGGTGCGCCGGGTCTCTTTTTCGATCGACACTCTGCGATGAGAGTAAATTTTCTAAACTCCATTGTAGGAAAGGGAAAAAAGGGAGCATTCTGCATTAGCAATGGATCTTCTCATCCAGCAGACGAGCTATTAAGAATGCACATCGTCGAGTTCTATAAAGCCCATGGAATTGAAAGGGTCTATTTCACAGGGAGAGGTTCGCGAGGCGCAATCTCTGCAACAGGTGGACTAGAATATATCTATGCAGATGAGAGTTTAGCTGACGGCGGTGGAGTGCACTGCAGAACGCAAGAGATAAATGGCCTGTTTAAACCCTCAAAAGAGATCGAAACGGCAGCACTGCCTATTCCTACTCCCAAAGAGAGCTTTAGAGAGACGCTTCCCTTCTTCTTTGAGACGATGGTAAAGATCGGCATGCGCATGAAGACGCCGGAACTTCCAGAGGCTCCGCTCTTCAGAGTGATCGATCCTCCACTGGAATCCAAAGAGGAATTCAAAGAGTCCAAAGAGAGCAAACGAAATTGACAAGTATCTCTTCTAGTTAGAAAATCGTCTTCACCGATTTTTTACTGTGAGATAAATTCATGCACACGGCTTCATTTGGAGCGTGGAACTCCCCCATTACTTCTGAGCATCTAGTAAAAGATGCAGTGGTTTTCCAAGAGCTTGCCCATAATGGAAAGACTCTCTACTGGACGCAGCTTGTCCCTGCAAAAAAGGGGCGCGTGCAACTCGCACTTTTTGATGAGCAGCAGAACGTTCTGGATCCCGTTCCAGAGATGAGCATCCGCACACGAGTTCACGAGTATGGTGGTGGGGCGCTTCGCGGGTGTGATGGGGCGATCTACTTTGTAAATAGCGTGGATGGTCGTATCTATAGGCTTGAAGAGGGAGGAAGGGCGATTCCTATCACTCCTTCAAGCAGCCTGCGCCTTGCAGACATCGCTGTTGCACCGGGAGGCACACTCTATGCTGTTGCTGAGGAGCACAGAGAAGGTAGCGAAGTAGAGAATAAGATCGTGAGCTTCACAAAAGGCGCTCCAGCAGAAGTGGTCGCATCCGGCCATGATTTTTATAGCTCTCCACGCATTAGTCCCGACGGGAAACAGCTCGTATGGATCACATGGGACCATCCACAGATGCCCTGGGATGGGTCGAATCTCTGGCTCGCAGATCTCTCCTCAACGGGAGAGGTGGGAGAAGCTCGCATGGTAGCGGGAGGAGTGGAGGAGTCGATCTGCAACCCCGTCTGGGCAAAAACTGGCGAGCTCTACTTTGTCTCCGATCGGAGTGGCTGGTGGAATTTGTATAGACGCACAGCAGATGGAAAGATCGATTCTGTTTACAAAGAAGAGGCCGACTTTGCACTTCCTCCATGGGTTTTCGGACGAGAGAGCTATGGTTTCACAGAAAGTGGAGAGATCGTCTGCATTTATACTCGAGAGGGGGCCGACCACCTCGCGCTTCTAAATCCCTCACAAAAGACGCTTAAACGGATTCCTCTTCCTTTTACGATGATGAGGAGTCTGGTGCTCGGGAGTGGATGCGCCTACTTTCATGGAGGGTCGGCTACGCAGCCCCCTTCACTCGTAGAGCTCGATCTCTCCACAGGCAAGCATAGGATTCTGAAAGAGAGCGTCTCGAGAGGGTTGGATGAGGAGTGGATCTCAATCCCTCAAACAATCGCTTTTCAAACAAGACATGGCGACCTTAGCTACGGCTTCTACTACCCACCTACAAATCCCGACTATCAAGCTCCAAAGGGAGAGCTTCCTCCTCTCATCGTAAAGAGTCATGGAGGTCCTACTGGACACGTCCAGCCCGTCTTTTCAATGGAGACGCAATTCTGGACGAGCCGCGGCTTTGCATTTCTGGATATGAACTACAGCGGAAGTTCCGGCTATGGACGCCTCTATCGGAAGCGTCTAGAAGGGACCTGGGGAGTGCGCGATGTTGAAGACTGTCTTGACGGAGCTCTTTATTTGGCAGAAAAAGGGCTTGCAGATTCTCAGAAGCTTCTCATTCGAGGCGGAAGTGCAGGTGGGTATACAACACTATGCGCGCTCACTTTTTACGACCTATTTGCTGCTGGCACAAGCTACTATGGCGTGAGCGATCTCGAACTTCTCGCTAAAGACACGCATAAGTTCGAGTCTCGCTATCTAGACAGGCTTGTAGCTCCCTATCCCGCGCAGAAGAAGATCTATGAAGAGCGCTCTCCTCTGCAGCACATCGATCGCCTTTCAAGGCCTCTCCTGCTGCTTCAAGGAAGCGACGATCCCGTCGTTCCTCTCAATCAAGCTGAACTGGTCTATGAGGCATTAATCGCAAAGGGAACGCCCGTTGCTCTTCTCGTCTTTAAGGGAGAGCAGCACGGCTTCAAGATGGCTCCTAACATCATGCGAGCAATCGAGGCTGAACTCTCTTTCTACGCGCAAGTCTTAAAACTCTCTCTTTCTGAAGAGATTGAGCCCGTGCGGGTAGAAGGTTTAAGGTGATCGCTCCTTCCGCATATGAGAGCCCAGCTTATCACGCGGAAGCGGCTCTTCTTTATGCATGGACAGCCGAGGCCGATCTTGCGTACGCAATCGAAGGAGAAGGCAAGAAGAGCCGCGCTTTAAACCCCTCATTTAAACCTGCAATTGGATTCAAATTTGAACTCGGAGCTCCTCTTCCTCACGACAAGTGGGATATCGCTCTTAGACTTACACATCTGCACAGCAGAGCCTCTGTTCATCAAGAAGGGGCGGAGCTCACTCCTCTCTGGTCCCTTTCTCAGACTAATCCAACCGGTTTTGTAGATGAAGCAAGAGGCCACTGGAGACTCCACTTTGGAATGGTCGACCTCGAATTGGGAAACACGTTTCTCGCTGGCCCAACACTTGCGATACGCCCTTTTCTGGGCCTGCGATACGCCATTATCAGGCAGAAGTATCTGCTGAGCTATTTTGGAGGAGCTCTCTTTCCCGGCGCGAAAGATTATCTGAGCATGAAGAATAAGTTTTTAGCTCCTGGGGTCTGCACGGGTGTAGATATCGACTGGAAGATCAAGGGAAGTTGGAGCCTATATTCGCATGCAGGATTTTCGATTCAAGTCGGCCAGGTCTATGTTCACGAGATCGAACAACTCTCCACGGAGAAGTTTAAGCGAGGCAATATCTACGACCGTTTCTATATGGCAAAGCCGATAGTTGATTGGGCAGTTGGCATCCAGTGGGAGACCCCCTCTTTTGGCAGGAAGCGAGAGGAGCGCTTCCTTTTTCGAGCAGGATGGGAGCAGTATCTCTTTTTTGCGCAGAATCAGTTCTTTCACTTCCTCTCTTCAGGCAGGCGCCCCTTCACTCTGAACCATGAGAGTCTCTCTATTCAAGCCCTCTCCCTCTCTGCTACTTTCCTTTTCTAAAATTGAAGTACCAGTTGATGGCAAGAACGCCGCTTGCGAATTCAAAGTCGTTGCGCCCAGCGACGGTAAACCAGGCTCCTGCGATGATTCCCACCTCTTCGCTAAAGTTGTATTCTAAAGCGGGAGCTACGCTCACCTGATTAAAAGAGGGGCCGCCAACAACCGCTTGGGTCCCGTCAGCATTAAAGCCTCGTTTTCCATGAAAGGTTGTCTTATTTCCATAGAGGTAAGCGATATCGACTGCAAGGGCCCAGTTCTTTGAGATGTTGAGCTCAGTTCCAAATACTGTTGTGAAAGTGCTTCCAACTTTTGCAGTCCCTTTTGTTCCAAAGCCGCCGCCGTAGTTGTTAAAGCCTTCAAGATGGACGTTTGAAGAGACGCCGTAGATGAAGGTGAAGCGAGGACTTAAGTAGTGGATGCCCGTAAGATGAACGATGCGGCCAATCACCACGCCGAAATCTGTTTCAAAGACGCCGGCTCCCGCATCATCTGTGAAGTTTTTTTTCGGATCGAAGTGCTGATATTTTCCGGTTGGGAAGAATTCGCGCACAAAGAGCTTGATTGCAGGCCACCACTCGCCTTTTTTATCCCACAAGAGCTGGTAGTCAAGGGCAACCGAAGTGTCTCCTAAACGCGTGGCAGAGGCTCCTTGGGACTGCTGATAAAAAAATTGGGGATTGAACTGAAAGTCTAGATCTTTTGTTAGACCCATCTGAAAGAAGAAGATGGGAGTAATAGTCTGCGTGCGAGGAGTCGAGTGCGGATGCCAGTTTTTGTCATACTCCCCATAGTAGTTTTGTGCGACTAGGTAGGGTTCAAAGTTGATGTAGCCGAGAGGAACGATATGCGGAGAGCTCGACAAGAGCGGCCCTGTAAACCAGGGGCCTTCAAGCTCCTCTTCCTTCTTGGAAAACTCAGGGAACTCTCCATGCCTGCAGTAGCCCGCAGTGGTGGCAAGAAGAGAGGCGATGAGAGCAAATAGAAAAAGGGGCGTGCGCTTCATGATCACACACTACCCTACAAACATTTTCTTAGGAAGATAGAGCTAAGAACTCTTTTTTGGAGTGCGGCGACCTGGCGCCGCTTTTCTTGAGGCGATCTCTCTTTAAAGAAACATCGCCGAGTCGATGTTGAGAAAAGCGGCGCCAGGTCGCCGCACTCCAAAAAAGAAAAAACCTCTCTCTTGCCCGCCTGTCCATTTTCCCAGGCGGGCCTTCTCCGAGCGCTCTTTTAAGAATTGGATCGGTGAATTGCTAGCAGAGCGTAAGCTCTCGGTAGGTCTTGCCGCCTTCATCGTTCTGAAGGTTAAGTAGGCACTTCTGAACGATTCCAGAGAGGGCGCGGATGGGTGCATCGATGGCATAGACGCCATTCAATAGTAGCTGCCCTCCAGTTTCTTTCATTACCCTTGTAAATTCTCCCGAGCAGAGCGCGCAAGGTGTAACAAGAAGGGTCAGAGCGAGAAGAAGCACAGTTCGCACAACAAGCTCGACCTCTACTGCCACTGCAAGGGCTGCATAGCAGAGCGCTCCCACGACTCTTCGCCCCATGCTCTCGAGGCAGTCTAATTCTATATTTCCCGTCATTTTCGGGACTTGTACAAATTCCAGTTCTAGTGATGTGCCTGTTCTGTATCTGTGCTCAGTAATCGGCTGGCCCGTCGCTTTATCTATTGCTTGCGCGCCGTGAGGAGCAACAAACTCGGTTGTCCAATCCATCGCTTGCAGGAAATAAGGGGTCTTATCAGAGTCATCAAAGACAGAGCGGTCCGGCATGAATACCATAAATTCTCCTATTCAAAATTTAATAAATTCTTGGTGGCGTATAGCCTATGCTTTTTTGCGCTCTTTTTGCAACTCTTCGACCTTTCAAGAAGTGCATAGTAAATGTGATAAAATTATAACAGTTAATTTCAATAACTTCCATTTTAACAATTATTTAAGCTGCTTATTTATGTTTTGGTTTAGCGGAGTGAAATCCTTGGAGTGCGCTGTTTTCTGCACCACTTTGATTTTATATTTGAAGCAAAAAATTTTTTTACCGCAGAGGGGGAGGGAGAGAGAGAAGATCGGGCGCGGGCACGCACACGGGCACGTTCACGAAAGAGAGAGGGGGGAGGGAAGATCGGGTACGCTTTCTTTTCGTAAACGAGCCCGTGCCCGTGTGCGTGCCCGATTCCCCTTTCCCGTTTCTCTTCTTAGAGCTTGAGGATCTCTTGGCTGATCTCGATCGCAAGTTCAAACGCGACGAAGATCAGGAGCATTGTTAAAAAGACGCGTCCGCCAGGAACGAGCTCTTTGCCCTTTTCTCCAAGTCCTTTTTTGTATCTTCCAATCCACGCCATGAGTGGGGGAAAGAGACCGAATAGGATTGCGCAGCTGATCCCGCCCGCATAGCTAAGCGACTTCAGGAAGATATTGGGGTTGATCAGTGCGATGATCGTTGGAGGAACGAAGATCAAGAGGCAGAGGAAGACCTTTTTGATCCCCTTTTTCTGCATCTTCAAGCCGTCTGCCAAGAAGTCTAAAAAGGCAAGTGCAAGAGCGATGTAGGAAGTTGTGAGGGTGAAAAAGGCGAAGTACTTCCCGATTGAGAAGAGCGACGAGCTTCCAACGTAGTGCTTAAGCGGCATCACGGCGTTATGGCCGAGTGCTCCAGCTTCGATCAGGCCTCCAGGGCCTTCAACAGGAACGATTCCAAGGATCACGAACTCCCAGACCAGGTAGACGACGAGAGGGATCGTGGTTCCAAAGAGAATTGCGAGGCGCACTCTCTTCACATTTCGATCCATGTAGGTCATCAGTGTTGGGATGATCACCTGATAGGTGAAGGCTGTGAACAGTACAGGAAGCGCAAGCCAAGCTTTGGTCCAGCTTGTATAGGTAAGCAGCTGAACGTTGACGTGGCTATAAGATACAAAGATAAAGAGCAGGTAGGAGCCGATCACTCCGATCATGAGGCCGAGGTTTAAACGGTCTACAGAGTGTGCTCCAAGATAAACAACAGGTGAAAAAGCAACTACGTAGATGAGCATCGCAGCCCACTCGGGGAGTTTTCCGCCGATGAGCTCGTTCATCACGCTTCCACCCCCTGCGACGTGAGCGATCATCACCGTCACGAAAAGAAAGAGGTAGACCGCCCAGCAGACATATCTACCTGTCTTGCCGAGAAGGCGGGTTGCCATGGTGATCAAGTTAGAGTCTTTTGGCATCCATGTGCAGACTTCGAGCATGAGAAGGCCTGTGCAGAGCATGAATAGCCAGGTGAGTATGTAGACGGAGACGGAAGGGAGAAATCCGGCAGGCCCTGTTGCAACTGGTAGGGCAAGCATTCCCACTCCAATTGTGGTTCCTGCGATGAGGAGAGCTCCTCCGAGTACGTGACCCATGGGACGAAAAACTTGCATAAACTTTCCCTTTTAAAAGTAAAAAAATCTAAAATACCTGCAAAATTAAAGGATTTGGAGGAAAAAAGGCAAGGATTCTATCCTCTATAACATTCGAACTGGTATTCTGATTCCATGAACTTACAAGCTATTCCACTTGTCCTTGAAGGACCCAGACGTATCCGCCCAAGAGTCTTCCACGACGAAAGGGGGTTCTTCTGGGAGTGCTACCGCGAGCCTCTATATCGCGCTTTGGGGATCGAGGAGAGCTTTGTCCAAGTTAACCACTCCTTTTCCAAGAAGGGCACGATTCGCGGAATGCACTTTCAACGCTCTCCCGGACAAGCGAAGCTCGTCACGGTGATTACAGGAAAAATTTTTGATGTCGTCGTGGATATCCGCCCCGATTCGCCCACTTTTGGCAAGTGGGAGGGTCTCATGCTGGATGATGAGGCGCGGGAGCAGCTCTTCATCCCCGTCGGATTTGCCCACGGGTTCTGCGCTGTGAGCCCCGAGGCCCATGTTCTTTATAAGGTCAGCCAGATCTACGACCCAGCTGAAGAGCGCGGATTCCGCTACGACGATCCTTTTGTGGGCATCGAGTGGCCGGAGATGAGCCCTCTGCTCTCTAAAAAAGACTTGGAGGCTCCCTCCTTCCATGAGGCGCTCAAATGAAATTGTGGATCACAGGAGCTGGTGGACTTTTAGGAGAGGCCTTAAAGCAGTATTGCAAAGATAAAAAAATTTCTTATCTTTCAACCGCGCGCGCTGACCTCGACGTCACAGATTGCGACCAGGCCTCTCGTTTTATCGATGACAACTCTCCCACGCATATCATTAACTGCGCAGCGTATACGGCGGTCGACCGTGCAGAGACGGAGCGCGATAAGGCCTATGCAGTGAATGCAGCTGGCCCAGCAAATCTGGCAGAGCTCGCTAAGAAAAGACTTCTTCCTCTCATTCACATCTCTACAAACTATGTTTTTAATGGCAAACGATCTGCACCTCAGAATGAGACCGATCCTTGCGATCCATTAAACGTTTATGGAGCGAGCAAGCTAGAAGGGGAGAGGCGAGTCTTGGACTGCTACCCAGAAGCGTGTGTGATCCGCACCTCTTGGCTCTTTGGCAGGGGCGGAAAGAATTTTATCTCCTCACTCTACGAGACGTTAAAGAAAGAGAGGGTGATCCGCGCGTGTCACGATCAGTGGGGGAGAGCAACTTATAGTAGAGATCTCGCTGAGGCGATTCTCGTGCTCCTCGATAAGAGCGGCATCTACCATTTTGCAAACCACGGGGCTATTTCGCGCTACCAGGCGGCTTGCGATATCAGAGCCGAAGCTGAAAAGCGCGGCATCCCTCTTGCCTGTGAAGAGATCCTTCCTGTGCCCTCATCCGAGTTTACGCTGCCAGCAGCAAGGCCCGACTCTGCAATTCTCGCTACGGATAAGATTGAAGAGTTAATAAAAATACGTCCTTGGAAAACTGTATTAGGTGAGTATCTAGATGCGATCAAATAGACCTCTTTCGAAATTCGCTTTGCTCGGAAAAATTAAGGATTTTTGTGCAGATTTGCCACAAAATTTTGAAAGCATGTGTAAACACATGGATGAAAAATTTTCTGGCAAAGATGCCAAAAAGACGAATTTTAACGAGCAAATGGAGTGTCGAAAGAGGTCTAATAAGAGAGTGCTGATTACAGGCGGTGCGGGATTCATGGGGAGCGCCTTCATTCGGCAGGGGCTGAAGAGTTCTGCGCTGGATTTTCTGATTAATCTCGATCTTCTCAGCTATGCAGGAAACTTGAAAAATCTTGAAGAGATCGAAGGGGACGCGCGCTACAGATTTGTGCGAGGAGACATTGCCGATGAGAAGCTCGTAGAGAGCCTCTGCATTCAGCATCAGATCGACACCATCGTCCACTTCGCTGCCGAAACGCACGTAGATCGTAGCATTGCAGGACCGGCGGCCTTTTTAGAGACGAATGTAGCAGGAACCTTCCACCTTCTTGAAGTTGTGCGCAGACTGCCTCATATTCACTTTCATCAGATCTCGACAGATGAGGTCTTCGGTTCTCTAGATGAAACGGGCGTGTTTACTGAGAGCTCTCGTTACGAGCCAAACTCACCCTATTCAGCATCAAAAGCTGCAGCGGATCACTTCGTGCGTAGCTACGCGCACACCTTCGGGCTCTCCGTCACGATCTCCCACAGCACGAACAACTACGGTCCGCACCAGTATCCAGAGAAGTTCATTCCGCGCATGATCACGCACTGCATCAATCAGCAGTCGCTTCCAGTCTATGGATCTGGAAGAAATGTCCGCGACTGGCTCTACGTCGATGACCATGCAGAAGCGGTCTGGGAAATTTTAAAGAAGGGGCAGAAGGGTGAAGCTTACAACATTGGCAGCAGCTGCGAGAGAAGCAACCTCGAGCTTCTAGGAGAGCTCCTTGATGAGGTCGCGAAGCAGACGGGTGAAGATCCCTCGTGCCTGCGTCAACTAATCACCTTTGTGCCCGATCGTCTCGGCCACGATTTTAGGTATGCCCTAAATACGGAGAAGATCAGAAGAGAGATAGGTTGGAAGCCTCGCCATACACTGAAAGAGGGGCTTGCCAAAACTGTGAGCTGGTACCTGCAGAATAAGGAGAGTGCCCTGTGTTAATTGCATGCGTAATTCCCGCCAGGCTTAAGTCGACCCGCTTTCCAAGAAAGATGCTCGCTCCTCTTCTCGGTAAACCGCTCATTCAATGGGTCTGGGAGGCAGCGAGCCGCGTTTCTCTGTTTAGCGAACTAGCCATTGCAACCGATTCGGAAGAGCTGGCGGCCATTGCGCGCGGGTTCGGCGCCAAGTGCTACATGACCTCTGAAGAGTGCGCAACGGGCAGCGATCGTCTGATCGAGCTGCGTAAGCGCGGGAGTATAAAGGCGGATATCTGGGTTAACTGGCAGGGCGATGAGCCCTTTATCAATGCGCGAACCCTTACGGACCTGCTGCAGTCGTGCGGAGAAGATGGAGCCGACGTCTGGACTCTAAAGAAAAAAATTACACAAGAAGAGGCGCTCACTCCTCACGTTTGTAAAGTTGTGACAAACTCAGAGGGTTTTGCCCTCTACTTCTCTCGCCATCCCATCCCATTTGTCCGAGATATTAAACCCCAATCATCAATTGAATTTTTTAAGCACATTGGCATGTACGCCTATTCGGATGCAGCCCTTCTTAAACTCTCCTCTCTAAAGCCCTGCCCTCTAGAAGAGGCGGAGCAGCTTGAACAGCTCCGCTTCCTCTATAATAGCCTATCTGTTCGGGTGCATGAGACGCAGGAGGAGCCCTTTGGAATAGACCTCCCTGAACACCTCGCTCTCGCTCACAAAAAAGCTCAAGAACTCACCCGCTGCTAAATAATTATTTAAGAAAGAACAAACAGGATAGGCAGGATCGCCGCTGATCGCGTCGGCAGGATGAGCAGGATAAGAAAAAAATTTATCCTATATATCCTGCCGACGCGATCAGCGGCGATCCTGCCTATCCTGTTACCTCTTCGCTACTTCTACTATCTCTCAATTGAGAAATCGTCTATAATTTCCTGAAAAAGATATTTTTTAATTTATGACGACAGAAGAGATCCTGAAGGAAAGATCTGAGTACAAATATGGTTTTGTTACTGAGATTGAAACTGAGAGCTTCCCGAAGGGATTAACTGAAGATACAGTCCGTGCTATTTCGGCAAAAAAAGAGGAGCCCTCCTTCCTCTTGGATTTTCGTTTGAAGGCGTTTCACCGCTGGAAAGAGCTAGAAGAGCCGAAGTGGCCCAACGTCTCTTATCCCCCGATCGACTACCAAGCGATCACCTACTACTCCGCTCCAAAACGGAAACAGAAGCTAGATAGTTTAAATGAGGTCGATCCAGAGCTTTTAAAAACTTTTGAGAGGCTCGGTGTGCCGATCGACGAGCAGAAGCGTCTGACCAATGTCGCTGTCGATATCGTTTTTGATTCGGTCTCTCTTGGAACCACCTTTCAGAAGCAGCTCAAAGAGGCGGGTGTCGTTCTCTGCCCGATCTCGGAGGCGGTTCACACCTATCCGGAGCTAATCGAACGCTATCTCGGTTCGGTTGTGCCTATCGGAGACAACTTCTTTTCAGCGCTAAATTCTGCTGTCTTCTCCGACGGCTCTTTTGTCTATGTGCCGAAAGGGGTTCGCTGCCCTATCGAGCTCTCTACCTACTTCCGCATCAACGATAAAGAGAGTGGCCAGTTTGAAAGAACGCTGATCATTGCTGAAGAAGATTCTTACGTTAGCTATTTAGAAGGGTGCACAGCCCCAGCCTACGATAATAATCAGCTGCACGCAGCTGTTGTAGAACTTGTGGCGCTAGATCGTGCTGAGATTAAATATTCGACAGTGCAGAACTGGTATTCCGGCAACCCTCAGACGGGCGCTGGAGGGATCTTCAACTTCGTAACTAAGCGAGGGCGCTGCGCGGGTTTTCGCTCGAAGATCTCCTGGACGCAAGTGGAAGCAGGAGCTGCGATCACATGGAAGTATCCTAGCTGCATTCTTCAAGGGGATGAGTCTGTCGGTGAGTTCTATTCGGTCGCTCTGACGAGCGGAAAGATGCAGGCTGACACCGGCACAAAGATGATGCACTTAGGAAAGAACACCAGCTCTACGATCATCTCGAAGGGGATCTCTGCCGATCAGTCGCACAATACCTATCGCGGTCTGGTCAAGATCGCTCCTCGCGCCGAAGGGGCTCGAAATTACACGCAGTGCGACTCGATGCTTGTCGGAGCAGCTTGCTCTGCCAACACCTTCCCCTACATCGAATCGGCGAACGCCTCCTCGCAAGTCGAGCATGAAGCCTCAACTTCCAAAATGAATGAGAGCCAGCTCTTTTATCTGCAGTCGCGAGGCCTCTCCCGCGAAGATGCAATTAGTATGATTGTCAGTGGTTTTTGCAAAGAGGTCTTCCAAGAGCTCCCCATGGAGTTTGCAGCTGAAGCGCAGAAGCTACTCACATTAAAATTAGAAAACTCGGTGGGATAGGTTCATAATGTTGCTAGAAATTAAAAATCTGACAGCCAGCGTTGAAGATAAGATCGTTCTGAAGGGGTTTAGTTTACAGATCCAGCCTGGAGAGATCCACGCGATCATGGGTCCCAACGGAGCGGGTAAATCCACGCTTGCAAAAATTTTAGCCGGAGATCCTTCATACGAGATTCTCTCTGGTGAGATCTGGTTTTTAGGCGAGAACATTCTTGAAAAAGCACCAGAGGAGAGAGCCCACCTTGGCCTCTTCATGAGCTTTCAATACCCGCTTGAAATTCCTGGTATCAGCAATGCGGAGTTCTTATACGCAGCCGAAAATGCACATGCAAAAGCTTCTGGACGAGCGCCTCTTTCTAAAGAGGAGTTTGACAAGAAGCTTGATGAGAAGATGGAACTTCTTGAAATGAGAAAAGAGTTCAAAGAGCGCTCGTTAAACGAGGGCTTCTCTGGTGGTGAGAAGAAGCGAAATGAGATCTTGCAGATGGCGATGCTAGAGCCTCGCCTCGCGGTTCTGGATGAGACAGATTCTGGACTTGATATCGACGCGATGCGCATCGTCTCCAAGGGAGTAAACGCTCTGATGAATCCCGAGCGCTCTCTCCTGCTTATCACCCACTACCAGCGCCTTCTCGACTACATTAAACCCCACTTTGTCCACGTGATGATCGATGGCTGCATCGTCCGCTCAGGACCTGCGGAACTCGCCCTGGAACTCGAAGCAAACGGATACATGGTAGACTACGCAAGCGGGTGTAAGGAGTAGGTATGCTTCTTCAAACAGGCCCCTTCCTGGAAGAACTTCAAAAGCAGTTCATGCGCCTTGAAAGCGATGAGGTGATGGGACGGCTGCGTGGAAACGCGTGGACCCGTCTCCTCGAGCGCGGCCTTCCACAGAAGAAGGAGGAGGCTTTTCAATACGTGCATCTACGCGAACTCTACGAGAAGAGCTATGCGCTGCCTGAGAAGATGGCAGCTCCTTCAACGGAGGAGCTCTCTTCTCTTATTCTTCCCGAATGCACAAACTCCTGTCTCGTCTTTGTAGAGGGAGTCTACTCCCCAGAACTCTCTAAAGTTCCCCCCGGACTTATCGTTCTTCCACTGCCAAAAGCCCTCCGCTCTTACCAGACCCTTCTTCAGGGGCGACTTGAGGGGGCGATAGCAGGTGAGAGCGATCCATTTGCGCTTTTAAACCTCGCTTTTGCAGCTGGAGAGGCTGGGGTGTTCATCTACCTCCCTCCAAAGAAGAGTCTAGAAGCTCCTCTACAGTGCCTTCATCTCTCTCGGCAGCAAGGGGTGATTGCTTCTCCCAGGATACACGCCTTCATTGGGCGCGAAGCGGAACTTCAGATTATCTCCTCCTTTCAACCTGCAGAAGGCGCATGGATCAATAGCATGCTCGACCTCACTCTAGAAGAGGGGGCACGCGTAAAGCAGGCGAGCACTCTTTTAAACGAGAGTAGATCTTGGATATTTGATGCCATCCGCGCCACTCAGAAACGCGATAGCTCTCTAGAGACAGTTAGCATTAGCCGCGGAGCGAAGAGTCACAGGCAGAGTTTTAACATCGCACTAACAGGAGAAAATGCCGAGGCCTCTTTAAATGGCACCTGGCTTCTCAATAACGACTTCTCCTGTCACGCACATGTACTCGTCGATCACAGTGCGCCGCACACCCGTTCTAGACAGCTTTTCAAGGGCGTTTTAGATGGAATCAGCCAGTCGAGTTTTGAAGGGAAGATCTTCGTCCATCCTGAAGCTCAGAAGACCGAGGCCTATCAGCTTAATAATAACCTCATTCTCGGAGAGAGAGCTCTAGCATTCAGTAAGCCCAACCTGCAGATCTTTGCAGATGATGTAAAGGCCTCTCATGGAGCCACCATTGGCCAGCTCGATGCGAATCTACTCTTCTACCTAAAAACGCGTGGTATTCCAGATTCTATTGCTTCTCGCCTTCTCGTCAGGGCCTTCTGCCAAGAGGTCGGTGCAAAGCTGCCTCTCCCCTCAATGCGTGCACAGCTTGCGCAGGAGCTTGCCAGATATCTATGAGTTCACTCACTCAGGCTGACATTGAGCGTATCCGCAGAGACTTCCCGATTCTTGAGAAGACCCAGAATGGACACCCCCTAATCTATCTCGATTCCGCTGCCACAGTACAAAAGCCTCGACAGGTGATTGAGGCGATGAGCCACTTCTATGCGCGCGAGTATGGAACAGTACACCGCGCCATCTATGGCCTCTCGATCGCAGCCACTGAGCGCTACTGTGGGGTCAGAGAGAAGGTTAGGCGCTTTCTCAATGCTCAATCCGCAGATGAGATCGTTTTCACCAAGGGCACAACCGAAGGGATCAATCTCGTTGCAGACTGCTTTGGAAAGGCGTTTTTGAGGCATGGCGATGAGGTTCTCATCTGCGAGACAGAGCACCATGCAAACATCGTGCCCTGGCAGAAGGCGTGTGCTGAACATGGAGCCCTATTAAAGATCATTCCAGTAAACGACAAAGCAGAGATCGATTTAAAGGCCTATGGGGAGCTTCTTTCATCCAAGACCAAGCTCGTGGCAGTCGCTCACATTGCAAATGCCACAGGAAGCCTGCATCCGATCGAGACGATCATTCGCATGGCCCACTCCGAGCACGCGAAGGTGCTAATCGATGGGGCGCAGAGCGCTGCACGCCTTCCGATCGACGTCCAGAAGCTGGATGCCGACTTCTTTCTCTTTTCGGGACATAAGGTTTATGGGCCGACAGGAGTGGGGATCCTCTACGGAAAGAGAGAGCTGCTCGAAGCGATGCCCCCCTACCAGTGTGGTGGAGACATGATCGAACAGGTTACCCTTGCTGCCACTACCTACCGCGAGCCTCCTCTGAAATTTGAAGCTGGAACTCCAATGATCGCCGAAGTGATCGGCCTTGGTGAGGCCCTTGACTACATAGAGAAGATCGGGCGAGAGAAGATTTCAGCGTGGGAAGATCAGCTCCTTGCGTACGCGACTCAGAAGCTGCTTGAGATACCCGAACTCCGGATCATCGGTACGGCCAAAGATAAGGGGCCTATAATCAGTTTTATGATCGAAGGCGCACATCCGCTTGATATCGGCACGTTACTCGATTTAAAGGGCATTTGCGTGCGTACAGGCCACATGTGCGCGCAGCCGACGATGCACCGCTTTCATGTTAAAGCTGCCACTCGCATCTCGTTTGCCATCTACAACACCATCTCCGAAATCGACCAGTTCATCCTCACCCTCAAAGAAGTCTTGTGCTCGCTAAGGCCTTCGGCCTAGCTCGCAGCCCGCCCGGGAGAATGGACATCAATGGACGAGCACGGACGGGAAATGGACGAAAACGGACAGGCGGGCAAGAGAGAAAGAAGTAGGTCCGTTCTTTCTTCCGCGCGTGTCCGTTGTTGTCCGTTTCCTGTCCATGCTCGTCCGTTTTCGTCCGTTTTCGTCCATTTCTTTTCCGAGCGCGTCTTTTTCCGGGTGGGCTTCTTCTCCGAGCGCTCTTCTAAAAAAAGGCCTGGGTGTTTTCACCCAGGCCTTTTTGACTAACAAAGTTAAGAAGTAGAGCTTAGAAGTCGACGCTCATACCGATGTTTACGCCGCCTACATCGAAGTCGCCGTTAGATTCGTTAAGAGATGTGTAACGATCGCCTACGAATTTAAGAAACTTCGCTTGGCTCCAGAGGTAGTGCTGCTCCCAACCTGCCCAGATTCCAAAACCCCAACTGTCGTTGCTGAAAGTTGTATCGTAGCGCAGACCAATTGCTAAGTCTGCCATTGGACGTGTGACGTGCAGGGTGTCTCTGAAATTAGAGAGAGACGCTGTTGTGCCTTCTGTGGCACTTGTCCTAAGCGTGTGTGATTGACTCAACTTGAACTTGCCCCAGAGAGCAGAAAGTGCGAGTTTGCCGTAGATGCTAACACCAGCTCCGAGACCCCAAGTAGAGTCCAAACCAGCGCGGAGACCGATACCCCAGAAGTTGTTCTTCAGGAATACGAAATCCTCTGTTGCTCCAGGAAGAACGTCGCCAACACCAACAGCATTGTATGCTGTCAAGAAGTTGCCGCCTTCGTATTCGAAGCGCTGCTTCTGACGGAGGTTCATGTATCTTAAGCCAACGTGGGGACGAACAGTCATCCACTTGCTTACAAAGAACTCTCTGCCTAATTCTAGGTCTACGAGGTTGAGGTTCGTTCTCCAGTACTTAGCTTGTGCTTCTGTAACGTATGGAGGAAGCGTTAGCTGGTTAGCGTCGTAGTCTTTAGGGTAGTAGACAGGCTGGAAAACTTCGCTTACGCATCCGCACTCGTTTTCGTCGCTTGTTTTGTTATGGCTGTTGGAGCGAGCCCAGTTAAGAGCTACATCCCAACCGTCATGAGCCATGTTGTAGCCAACACCCACGCGGAAACCGACGTTCCACTTAGACTTGAAGTTTACTGCGCTACCAGAAGTGGCGCCGTTAGCAGCTGGAACTGCATCCAATTGTGTAGCAAAGTTCAGGTTGTCTTCTCTGGCTTTCCAGATCAGAACTTCACCCATTACGAAAAGGTCAATGCCATCTTTCACAACAGGGCGAGCTGGTGGGTTGATCATCCCGCCATTTCCGCCTTTTTTCTGCTCGAGGGCATTAACGCGGTTTTCGAGGTTTCGCATTTGCGAATCGGTGGCAGCATTCGCGATACTTGTGAAAGCAGTAAGCGATAAAGCCGCTGCAGGCCCCATCTTTTTGAAAATCCAATCCATATTAAATCCCCCTACATGTTGGAATAACCGCACTCTAATTCCAGCTTTTATTTCCCGTCAACTTAGAAGAAATGCTCTCTTCTACAAATGAAAAAGGCCTGGGTGAAAACACCCAGGCCTTTTTGACTAACACAGTAGGAACTTAGACTTAGAAGTCGAAGCTCATACCGATGTTTACGCCGCCTACATCGAAGTCGCCGTTGCTTTCTTCGAGCGATGTGTAACGATCGCCTACGAATTTAAGAAACTTAGCTTGGCTCCACATGTAGTGCTGCTCCCAACCTGCCCAGATTCCAAAACCCCAGCTGTCATTGCTGAAAGTTGTGTCATAGCGCAGACCGATTGCTAAGTCAGCCACTGGACGTGTAACGTGCAGTGTGTCTGTGAAGTTAGAGAGAGACGCTGTTGCGCGGTTGTCGTTATCATCATCAGAATCAGCAGTTGTTGTTGCTGGAGATCTGAGTGTGTGTGTCTGAGCTAACTTGAACTTGCCCCAGAGAGCAGAAAGTGCGAGTTTGCCGTAGATGCTAACACCAGCTCCGAGACCCCAAGTAGAGTCCAAACCAGCGCGGAGACCGATACCCCAGAAGTTGTTCTTCAGGAATACGAAGTCTTCTGTTGCGCCAGGAAGAACTTCGCCAGTAGCACTGTAGTTTGTCAAGAAGTTGCCGCCTTCGTATTCGAAGCGCTGCTTCTGACGGAGGCTCATGTATCTTAAGCCAACGTGGGGACGAACAGTCATCCACTTGCTTACGAAGAACTCTCTGCCTAATTCTAGGTCTACGAGGTTGAGGTTAGTTCTCCAGTACTTAGCTTGCGCTTCTGTAACATATGGAGGAACTGTTAAAGAGTTAGCGTCGTAGTCTTTAGGATAGTAAACAGGCTGGAAAACTTCGCTTACGCATCCGCACTCGTTTTCGTTGCTTGTTTTGCTATGGCTGTTAGAGCGAGCCCAGTTAAGAGCTACATCCCAACCATCATGAGCCATGTTGTAACCGATACCTACGCGGAAACCAACGTTCCACTTAGACTTGAAGTTTACAGCGCTACCAGAAGTTGCTCCGTCGTCAGTTGGAACTGCGTTCAGTTGAGTAGCAAAGTTTAGGTCGTCTTCTCTGGCTTTCCAGATCAGAACTTCACCCATTACGAAAAGGTCAACGCCATCTTTCACAACAGGGCGAGCTGGTGGGTTGATCATCCCGCCATTTCCGCCTTTTTTCTGCTCGAGAGCGTTAACACGGTTTTCGAGATTTCGCATTTGCGAATCATCGGCAGCATTCACGATGCTTGTGAAAGCAACGAGTGATAAAGCCGCTGCAGGCCCCATCTTTTTGAAAATCCAATCCATATAAGATCCCCCTAGGTTTTGGATCGTGTGAAAAAAACTACGTGGTACTTTTACCTGTCAACACATGTCTCCATGTGCGTACCATTTAATAACCTCACTCTAATTTCAATTTTTATTTACCGTCAACAAAAAAACTGAGATTTTTTTCTCTTTCATCAATTTCTCTCTAGAGAAATAGCTAGGGAAAAGCTTTTAAGTTTTGATCGTGTTTAGAAGCTGCATAAATCCACCTAGCCACTGCAGAGAGAGTTTTGCCATCTGCTGCATGATGAAGAACCACCCTGCCCACAAGAGCGCGATGCCCAAGAGAGATTTTAGAGACATTCCCAGGAAGGCGATCTGCACTTGAGGAGCTAGGCGGTTGGCGATTCCAAGGAACATCTCGGCCATCAAGATCGCAACGATAGAGGGAGCTGCGAGCTGGATAGAGATCACGGTGAACTGGGTGAGGAGTTTACTCACCGCCTGCCAAAATGGGGCGTCGAGTGTGAAAAAAGAGGCCTGAAAGAACTTGTCGACGGGGATGGCGGTATAAGACTGGAGAACGCCGTCAAAGAAGAAGAAGGGGCCATCGATCTGAAAAAAGAGGACGATCAGGACGTAGTTGTATAGAAGGCCGATAGGAGTGATCTGCGCCTGAGTGGTTGGATCTGTCACCCCAAGAGAGGAGGATCCCCGCATGAAATCGATGAGCACGCCGGCCGCCTGCGAGAAGTAGAAGGGGATAGAAACCATGAATCCGAGAAGAACCCCAATGAAGAGCTCTTTGAAGATGTAGCCCAAGAGAGAGATGTCAAAGACTGCTGGTTTGGTGCTCGTCAGGACGATGTGAGGCAAAAAAACGGCCGCAAGCGACATTGCAAGGGCGATTTTAACGCCCTGAGGAAGCTTCGACCCCAAGAAAGGAGCGAGCGCTACGATTGGGGCCAGTCTCATCAACCCAAGCAGAAAAAAAATCAACACCGATACAGGCGAGACATTCGGAAAGCTCAGCACAAGAGAGAGATAATCTGACGTCGGTGAATTCATTTACCCAGCTTAATGATTTCTATAGTTTTTAAGTTATAAATTAGCTGAAGAGACATGTCGGGTAGGCCAAGGGAAAGCTTCGCTTTCTCTCGGGGCCTCCCTGCGACCCTCTTGCGCTACATACGAAAGAAGGGGATCGGGCACCGGCACGGGCACGCACACGTTCACGAAAGAAAGACGGGAGAGGAGAATCGGGCACGCTCTTTTCTTTCTCTCTTTCGTGAACGTGCCCGTGTGCGTGCCCGCGCCCGATCTTCTCTCCCCTCTCTTTATCTACAACTGCGACTGGTTGCGAGAGGTGTGGCAGGGCACACACCATCCGACATGTCTATTTCGGCTTTTATTAACACTCAATGAAAATCCTTTATACCTTCTTAGGAGGCCCACTTGTAGAAGTTGAGAAAGATGGTGCTGCTGAACTGCATGATCTGTCCGCCGAGCCAGCCGCCCATCACGAGAAGAACGATCATCACAGCAAAGAGTTTGACCATGAAGGAGAGGGTCTGCTCCTGAATCTGGGTTGCAGCTTGGAAAATAGCGACGAAGAGGCCTAAGAGGGTGCTGATGAGGATGGGAGGCCCCGATAGAATTAAGATAAGAAGAAGCGCCTGGTAGGAGAGCTGGTAGATTTCAGCAGAGAACATAACCTATTCTTTCCTTTTTTACCTAAATGAGAGAACAAGGCCCTGAATCAGAAGGGTCCATCCATCGACCATCACAAGCAGCAGCAGTTTCAGGGGGAGCGCTATGGTAAGGGGCGAGAGCATCATCATTCCCATTGCAAGTAGAATGTTCGAAGTAACAAGGTCGATCACAAAGAAGGGAAGATAGATCAGCACGCCAATTTCAAAGGCAGCCTTTAGCTGCGAAGTAATATAGGCTGGTATCAGTACGATGAAATCATTTGGCTGGAGAGAGGAGCGGAAGTTCTCAGGAAAGCTCTTGTAAGCGAGCTGGTAGAAGCTCGTCATGTGCTTATTCATCGTGTTTTTTTGCAAAAAGGTGCGAAGGGGCTCTTTGGCCTTATCTACGACGTTGACGACGAAGGCGGCCGTAGGGGCGGAGAAGAGGTTCTCTGGGGCGCTCTTTTTTACATAGTCTCCAGCTGCGTTATACATCGCAAGGCCCGTGGGAAACATGACGTAAACAGTCATCAGAAGTGCAATCCCGTTAATGACCTGGTTGGGAGGAGATTGCTGCACTCCGATCGCGTTTCTTAAGAGCGAGAGAACCACGACGATTTTGACGAAAGAGGTGAGCAGCATGATCGCAAAGGGTAAGATCGAGAGTCCAGCGAGGATGGCGAGCTCAACGACAAGCGATGGAGGCTCTCCCTCTCCAGGGTTAAGTGCGGGGATTCCTGCGGAGCGAAGAGCTTCATCCTGAGCGAGAAGAGGAACAGAAAAGCAGATGTATAGACATGCAAAAAGCAGAAGGAACTTAAGTTTGGAGCGCATGTTACCGTTTCATGTAGCGTTCAAAGGCGGCCTCTAGGGCGCGCCACTGGTTTTCGATCGTGGCATTAATAATGCCAGCTTCAGTTTCTATGATGCATCCTCCAGGAGCGATATCGTGTCTTTCAAGGACGGAGAGGCTCTCTACTTGCTCTAAAATCGCGCGGATTTTTGTTTTTTCTGCTTCAACCGCTTCTTTTTCTTCGCGGCTCACATAAATCTTAATCCGATGGCTCTGAGTGACTGGTGCAAGAGCTTGAATAACGATATCGACGATCGTTTCTGGGTGCGTTTCAAGTTCTTTGCCGACAATTTTCTTCGCAGCCTTTAAAGCGAGAGGAAGAACCGCTTGCATCGCTTCGTGGCGGATCCTTTTCAATTCGCTATCAAAGAATAGAAGATGTTCATCAAATTTAACAAGGCCATCTTGAAATCCCTTCTCTTCGGCTGCTTTGCGAAGCTCTACACACTCCTCTTCGGTCTGTAAATGCAAACGCTTTGCATCTTCTTTTGCCTTGGCAACGATCTCTTTAGCTTCGAGAAGGATGCTGTACTGGTCTGCGGGGATGACCTTCTCCTCGGATTCTGGATGAATTTCGCCTTGATAGATCAGAGAGAAGAATTTCATACGTTTTATGAGGGTTGCTGCGTTTGGATAAGAGGGAGTAGTTCTGTAACTTGACCGATTAGGATTTCCTGAGCGCGCACATGCTCAAGGGGAGTGGAAAGTTTTACGAGCGCTTCGCCGATCTCTCTGTCAAGTCTATGGCTCACATGCCAGAGGAGGCTCTTCTCCTTGCGATAGAGAGCTTTTGCCAATCTGTTAATGCCTCGCTGATCGAGGAGCTGTCGGAGGCTCGCCTTTTTGCCATCCCAAGTCTGGAGATCCAATCTTTTAAATGTAAGGGGCTCTTTTCTGTGGAGAAGGGTTTTTAAAAATGCGAGTTCGCTTGGGGAGAGGGCTGCGTAGATCTGTTTTAACTTTGCGGTCTCAATGATCTGCTTTACCTCAGCGCCTAGATCGTGTAGTCCAAGGAAGCTGATCATGAGAAGAAGATCATCGGTTTCGAGCTCTAGCAGGACGTTTAAAGGCGATTCAGGAAGACATTCTATTGGGACGATCTGCTCATCAGAAAGTCTCTTCCAGAGTGTTTTTTGTAAAAAAGTGCGGCCTAATTTCGTGAGAGAAGCTCCATGATTAGAGAAGAGGAGCAGTTTTTTTAACCCTTTTGCTTGCAAAGGATCGAGCGCCGATAAGAAGAGCCCTACTTCACTTTCAGAGAAAGTTCTAAAAAGGGGATCGAGCCATGAGTAGTGGATCCTTTTCAGCAGAGCTTCTTCTGTTGAAAATCCCTCTGTTGGATCTTTGTGATAGGAGACTGGGAGCTCTTGAAGATTTTGCTGGTCGTGAGCAGACAGG
Organism: Chlamydiales bacterium; assembly: GCA_016185065.1. Taxonomy (NCBI): domain Bacteria; kingdom Pseudomonadati; phylum Chlamydiota; class Chlamydiia; order Chlamydiales; species Chlamydiales bacterium. The sequence continues at coordinate 73,234 of JACPOL010000004.1, read as the reverse complement.
AATCTGAGCAGCTTCGCTTGTTTTTCAGGAGGAGAGCGCTCCAAAAATGCTTTGCAAACGATAGAAGCTGTAGCATTCATCCTTTACATTCTCTTTTCTGGAGGCGGCTCTCTCTCTTTTTTTCCTGTGCGCTTTTGCGCCTCTACGGGGATTGGATTAAGAAGCTCTTTCAACCCTCTGCCTTTTTTGAGAAGAGGATAGAATTTCCAGACCATCCAGCCAATTCCAGCGCCTAAAAGGAGAGTGAAGACGCTCAAGAGGAAAAAGAGGGTGCGGAATCTTCCTGCCGAATTTTTGCTCATTACTATCGACCAGATGCTCACGTACTCTTTTGATTTGGGAGTGAGCTCCTCAGATTGGGGCATGAGGGTGATGTCTGTTAGTCTTGATCGGTCGGAGATTACAGTCACATCGTTGACATCGAGCCCGCTAACGCTGCCTGAAACTAGCCTTTTGATCTTAGTGACTAGGTGGCTGTTGGGATCGTCGAGGACCCCTTGGTGCTTAACGTAAACTGATGCAGTGACTTTTTTTGGAGCTGCTGCGCCCGGGATACCGGTTTCTGCTGGAGGGAATGAGAGCTGCACATCAGCATCGATGACGCCGTCGATTTTGCGAATAGTGTTGGCGATCTGCTCGGCAAGGCCAGCTTGGTAGCGTATGGTCTCTTCTCTTTCTGACGACATGAGCCCTGCTTTTGCAAACAGGTCGAGGAGATTAGTTCCCTTTCTTCTCGGAAGGCCGTTCTGATTTAAAAAGGCCATCGCCTCTGTGCTTTTACCTGGTTCAACAGCAATACTCCATAGAGGAGCTGAAGTGCCTCCGCCGGGACCTGCACTAGGAGAGGGGACCTTATCTGCTGAGATGTTTTTGCTGGCTAAAAAGACGATGATCTCGTTGGCTTCTCGCTCTTCGACATCATTGACGATAACCATGTTGGCTTCGCAAGCTGCAAGTAGAATAAAGACAGCACAAAGCAGCCATCTTGCAAGCGCGCGCAATCGTGATAGGTTCATAGAATGCTTACCCTCTGTATCTCTTTATATCACCCGCCCTATTTATCGTCCCGCTCATTTTCAGAAGAAGCGCTCGGAGGAAGAAATGGACGAAAATGGACGAGCATGGACAGGAAATGGACAAAAAATGGACACGCGCTGAAGAAAGAATTCTTTCTCTCTCTTGCCCGCCTGTCCATTTTCCGTCCATTTTCGTCCGTTTCTTGTCCATTGACGTCCATTTCTCCCGGCGGGCCGAGCGCTCTTCCCGGGCCGAGCGCTTCTTCCGCGCTTTATTTTTGGAAGATCCAAGGGGGGGCGCTGCCGAAGCGGCGGAGGAGATAGTCGGAGATGCCGCGGAGGGCGGCTCGGTATTGAGTGAGCTTTTGGCGTTTTTCGGCCTTTTTTTCTGGGGATTGAAGAAAGCCTAAGCAGTGGAGCTGAAGGCCTTTCAAGAGGCGCAATTTTAGAAGGTGAGAAATTTCGGGAAGAAGAACGCGCAAGTAGAGAGAGAGGATCTCCATGCGCGAGCAGTTTCTTTCAATCCATAAGAGACGGTTTCTCCACCAGAAGTAGGTGGTGTGGCGCTTGCCTCCCACAAAAGAGGCGGAGACCTTATGCCAGATTTGCGCATCGGGACAGGTCATCGAGAGGAAGCCAGCGCGCTTTGCTCTCATGCAGAAGTCGGCCTCTTCCCAGATGAGAAAAAAGAGGGGCTCGAGCTCTCCGACCTTTTCAAAAACCTCTCTTCTAGCGAGAAGAGCTGCGCCGCAGACGTAGTCGAGAGCCAGGGTCTTAACTTGGTTTGTAACGCGTTCTCTGTGGCCGATAAAATCAAAGGCGGCTCTCTTTTTGTTCCAATTGCCACCGAGATGGTCGAGTCTTTCCCTCTCATCGAAGAGGTAGATCGTAGCCCCCAGAATCCCTGCCTCGGGCTGGTTTTTGAGTTGCGCCGCAAAGGCTTTCAAAAGGCCGGGATCAACTTCGGTATCATTGTTAAGGAGAAGAATGGCATCTGCGCCAGTTTTAAGCGCATGCGCAATTCCCACATTGTTTCCTCCGGCAAATCCGAGATTTGCTCCCGTCTCAAGAAGTGTAACTCCAGGAAATTTTTCGCGGACCGCTTTCACAGAGTCGTCTGTTGAACCATTGTCTACGAGGATCGTCTCAAAACGCGGGTAATCAATTTTTGCAACCGACTCTAGACAAGCAAGGGTATCCCTCTTGCCGTTCCAGTTTAAAATTACGATGGAGATAAAGGGGCTGCTATCTGCGTGAGGCATACGCCTTCCACGCTTCATTTTTATATTGAACGGCTTCGATAAGGGGGTCTTTTGCGGCAGTAATTCCTCTGCCGACGATGATGATGTCGCTGCCTGCATTAATCACATTTTCGGGCGTCTGATACTGCTGGCCGAGGGCGTCTTTTGAAGCGCCCCTCTGAACTCCGGGCGTCATGTGAATCATTCGAGGGTCGTCGCTGAGCTTGCGCATGCTGATGAATCCGATGACAAAATCGTCGTGACGTTTAGCCATCTCTACAGCTCTTGTCGTATAGCCTCCTTGAGCTAAAGTCCCCTCAGAGCTCATCTCTGCTAAGAGAAGGAGTCCTCGTTTTCTAGGGAGTCCTACCTCTTTCAATCCGGCGATAATCCCAGGTCCCGGAACGATATGCGCATTGGTGATGTCCGCCCACTCGGCAATCTTATAAATTCCCCCCTGGTACTGCTGAAGGACGGTGTTTCCAATGTCTGCAAACTTGCGATCTTCAAAGATGAGAAACTGCTTCTTTTCTGATAGCCGTTTGAGCGTTTCTGTAACGTATGGAGAGAAGTCTTCTAGGATGTCGATATGCGTTTTTAGAAGGCAGATCTCAGGGGAGATCTTGTCTGCGAAGCTCAATAGCTCTTCCGCTTTTGTAAAGTCTGCAGAAACACATAGATTCGTGCGCTTCTCTTCCATGATGCGAAAGAGTTTTTTTGCGGTAGGATTCTGGCAGAGGTTGCCTCTCTCTCCGTATGAAAGTGGTTTCATTGTTGCAGCACACTCATGCTTGTTTGAAAGAGCTGGCGATCGATTTTTTGCGAGTCGTAGAGAAGGTTTACGAGTTCTGAAAGTGTGGTTAAAGAGTGGGTGCGGATCCCTTTTTCTTGGAGATGAGTTCTTGCTCCTTGCTGACGATCGACGATAACAATGGCATCTTTTACTTGTAGCCCCTCTTCAGAAAGAGAGTGGCACGTCTCTAAGATGCTGCTTCCAGTTGTGATGACATCTTCGAGAATAAGACAGGATTGTCCCTGCTCGAAGACCCCTTCAATTCTCTTTTTTGTTCCATACTCTTTTACCTCTTTGCGGCGCAGAATCATCGGAACGTCATGCAGAACAGAGAGGCAAGTGGCAAGGGGAAGGGCGGTGTAGGGCACGCCGCAGACCAGATCAAAAGAGAGATTTTCAGCCTTTTTCCACATCATTTCTGAGATCTCTTTGAGAAGAGAGGGGAAGGAGATGATGAGGCGAAGGTCGAGATAGATGGGAGATTCAAGGCCGCTCTTTAACGTAAAAGAGCCAAATTTTATTGCTTGAATTTCAAAAAGGGCGAGAGCTAGCTGACGGGTATTCATCGTGCCTCAGATGTAAAAGCACGAGATTATAGATTTTAGAGAAAATTGTGAAGAGGTCTAGCTTTTCGAAGTCTTGGGCTTTTGTTCAAACTGCTTGGAGGCTTTAAGAAGGGCCTCTCTAAAGTTCTTATCGCAAAGAGCTTTTAGCTCCTCTTTTGATAGAACTGTGATCTGTTTTTTTTCAGCAGGCTCGGAATGTAAAGGTTTTTTTTGAAAGAAATCTAGGGGTTTAAAAGAGTGAACTTGGCGAGTTTGAGTGTAAGCCTCTCTTAGCAGGGCGTATGGAAGGGCACGTGGAGCTACTCTGTAAGCCATATTAAGCACCTAAATTTCGTTTGTTTTCAGCAATTATGGCATGAGAGGCGGTTAATTTCAATAAAAATAGGATTTTTGTTATTGTAAGTTGTTTATTATTAGTATAATATGAAATATTTTATGATATATAAATAAGTATTTTTTATTAATTAATCATAATGTATAATTTTACATATTAATACTAAATAAATAGGTTTGTTATGTCAATGAGAGCCGCTAGAACAAGTTGCAGAAGAGCGCAGAACTTCTCGAGATCCTCTAACTCGTTAGGAAGCCCGAGAGGGTTAGGGAGTCCAAAAGGTATTTCCAAACTCGCTTTACGCACTGTAACGAATAGCACATCAGAACCTGCTACTCCAAAATCTCCCAAGAAGCTCGCTGTGGTCTCGGGTGCTGGTGCTACAACTGCGCGTACCCCAATTCTTAAGTTGATGGAGCGCGGTTATAACGTCGTTGCTCTAACCAGCAATAAAGAGAATCTCTCTGCAAGCGTTCCTGGACTCGAGTTCGTTCTTGTCGAGCGAAACAAGATGGAAGATCCCGACCACTTTGCAAAAGCTACGCAAGAGGGGATGAAAAAATTGGGTGTTGAGAAGGTCTCCCAGTGCACAGCATTGAACTTGATAGGAGGAGCAGTAGCTCCTAAAGGGTCAACTCTTAAAAAGCTCAATCAAGATATCCCTGTTGCTTTTTTTAAAGGAGTAAAAAACATTGCTGAGAGGGCTGCGGAAAGGCTCTCCCTTGTCCATATCTCATCTATTGCTGCAACCGTTAATGGCATGGGTTCCGACTGCGAATATGCCCGTCTTAAACACGAGACAGATGAGAGAATCCTCTTGAAGAAGCCCGAGAAAGGGAGCGTGACCGTTCTGCGCCCCGGACTCGTTCTCCCCGATCCAACTCCATGTGGAAGGGTTGATATGGGCCACGCCTACTCTCCAGATCAGTTCTGGGCGTCCCGTGTTGTTCCTGTGCTCGGCTCTGGAAATCAGTTCCAACAGCCAGTTTCAGAGCACTGCTTATACGACGCCGCACTTAATGGTGCTGAACGAGATGGCGACTTCGCTAAAATTATCAATGCGGTTGGCTCTGATGTTGTAACGCAAAAGGAGCTTTTCACGCTTGTTGGAAGAGATGGAAGAAGATGGGTGATTCACATTCCTTATAAGTTTGCGCGCTGCATTGCAGAGCACTTTCCAATGGGAAGGATTGCTCCCTACTCCGTGAACGCCTTTGAAGTATTGGATCAGATGTCTCAAGAGAGCCAACTTCTCTGTGCGAAGGATTTCGAAGAGCTTTTAGGGCGCAAGCCAAAGGGAATGCGAGAGATCTATGGCCAGACTCTAGTGGGCGGCCCTGCTCCTATTGCAGAGCACGCACGCCTCATCGTCTCCAAAAGCTTTGAAGACCGCAGAGCGCTGCTTCAGCTTGCAAAAGCATTCATAAGATCGATCGACAGCTGGAAGATCACCCGCCACTAAGATAGAAGATCGGGGCAAGAAGAAGATCGGGCACGGGCACGCACGCGGGCTCGTTCACGAAAGAAAGAAAAATACAGAATCTTTCTCTCTTTTTTTGTTCCTGATTGTTCTCACTTTTTTCTTTCGTGAACGTGTGCGTGCCCGTGCCGGTGCCCGATCTTTTCCCTTCTCTTTCTTATCTGGATTGGTGGTATTTGAGGGCGAGATAGGGGTCCCACATCATGCCGGTTGCGCTCATGGCAACTTCAGCTCCTGCTTCTAGGAAGTGATCGAAATGTGCTGGAGCAGTGATTCCTCCGCAGCCGATGAGGGTAAGCCCTAATTTTTCTTTTTTATTAATCTGGGCCGCTTGCCTGATGAAGTGGAGCGCCGCCTGTCTGATGGGCCCTCCGCATATCCCTGACGTGAGCCTGCTCTGCCCCAGAGCTGGCTCTTTTTTCTCATTAACGACACGCATACTCACACTATTAATCCCTTCAACAGCGCGCACGCCTGCTTTTGCAGAGGCGATAAGGACATCTCGCATCTGCTTTTCGTTTGAAAAGACTCCCATCTTCAGAATCAGAGGGGTGGGATGAATCGCCTTAACTAGAGCGCTTGCAATATCCAGAACAGTCTGTGGAGACATGTAGAGGCAACCTTCGCTCTTCTCGACATTAGGACAGGAGAAGTTCGCTTCGATGATTTTAGCGCCCGCCTCTTTTGCAAAACGGGCAGCTTGAACGAAATCATCTCGGAAATCTTCATTTGGGCGCGGAGTTCCCACAACAGAGACGATCATCACCTGGCCAGCTTTTAAATAGCTATTTGCGCGGGCGATATCCTGCATTAAAAAGTCGGGAGCCATCGATGGCATGCCAAAGGAGTTTGTAACGGCAAGCTGCTCGATATCGGAGGGAAGCAGAGCTGTCTGGGCGGCGCGCTTCTCCTCTTCTCCCTCTACATTCGTGCTTCCATGTGTATCGACATAGATCATATTTGGAAGGGGATGCGCGGGATGCTGTCTGCTGCGGATCGTTTTATAGGTGACGACATCAAAGCCGAGATTCGCTGCGAGTTTAATCCAGTTTGCAGTGAGTAGAGGTCCTGCAGGCACTCCAAGACGAGAGGCGATTTTTACGTCTAGAAAATCGATCCACTCGCTTTTAGGAGGGAAGATGCGAGCTGGTGGCTCGCCTTTAAAAAAAGGGCCATGGAGTGCGTTATCTAAATAGGTCTTGTGGATGTCATAAATTGGAGGATTCTCTGGATACCAGTTAGGCAAACTATCCCGACTCATAAACCCTCCCTTTGACTATCGTATATACTGGCCACCCCTTTAGCTCCCATCCAGCATAGGGAGACCAGCCCGCTCTTGTTTTGAGCTCTTCATCTTTAACTGTTTTTACTTTGGCGAGATCGACAAGAACAAAATCGTCATTCGAGGGGAGGCGGAAGATCTCGAGGATGCGCTCCCGCATGAGGCGGACGATCTGAGGAAGCGAAAGACGCCCCTTGTGGTGAGCATCTAAGAGAAGGGGCAGGGTCGTCTCGATACCGGGAATGCCAGAAGGTGCCAGGCCATAAGGCTTGCTCTTCTCTTCTAAAGTATGAGGGGCGTGATCGGAGCCGATGGTGTCGATTGCTCCCTGCAGAATCCCTCTCCAGAGGCCTTCACAATCCTCTTGCGTGCGAATTGGAGGATTCATCTGAACTTTAGTGCCAAACTTCTTGTAGCTCTCTTCTGTGAGGAAGAGGTGGTGAGGTGTCGTCTCTGCAAAGACGTTTACCTTCTCTTTCTTTGCTTGAGCAATCAGCTCGACCTCCTCCTTTGTGCTCACGTGAAGGATGTAGAGGCGTGTGTGGTAGAGCTGAGCGAGGGCGATTGCGTGCTGGGTGGCTCTGATTGCCACATCTCGGCTTCGGAGCTTTGAGTGCGTCTCGGGTGCAGTCTGCCCAACAAAGAGCTCTTTCCGCTGGTGGATGAGCGCCTCATCTTCAGCGTGGACTGCAACCATGAGATCGAGGCTTTTTGCGAGACTGAATATCGCATGCAGGCTGCTATCGTCATCCATAAGCAGCTCTCCAGTTGATGAGCCCATGAAAACTTTAATTGCGACGATATCGGGCTTGCACTTGTGGATCTCATCAAAATGGTTCTTATCCGCGCCAAAATAGAGTTGATAGCGCAGGGGGATATCGACCTCTTGAAGCTGCTTGTCGATCAGCTGTTTTTTTTCGAGCAGACGCTCTCTTGTCGTTGTAGGAGGCTGCGTATTGGGCATATCGAACACGGTGGTGATGCCGCCGCGGATCGCAGCTCTTGCTCCGCTCATCCAGTTCTCTTTGTGTTCGAGGCCTGGGGTGCGGAAGTGTACATGTGGATCGATAAGTCCTGGAAAAAGAGTGAGCCCGCTGGCATCGATGACTCGATGTTCAGAGGAGGGGATCTGCTTGTCGATAGTTTTACCGTCTATCGTGCGTGCATTTTTAATCTCAATCACGTCTTGTAATCCCGAATTTCACTGCGTTCAAAAAGTTTTTCACAGAAGCCGCAGCGCAGGAAGATCTTCTGTTTGAATTCTTCAACATAGAAAAGAGTGTTTACGGGCTCTTTGCGCGTGATGCAGCAGGGGTTTGCACAGACGAGAATGTTTTCGAGAACGTCTGGTAGGCGCGCTTTCATCTTCTGCTGAACTTTATAATCGCGGATGATGCTGAGTGTCGCCTCAGGTGCAAAGACGGCGATGTCATTGGCTTCTTTCTCTGTCAGAAAGCAGTTCTCTATCTTGATTAGATCCTTAAATCCCATGGATCGAGAAGAGAGGTTCAACCCTACAGTCACGCGATTCTGATCGCGCGGTAGTTTAAGCAGGCGGATGATGATGAGTGCAGATCCCTGAGTGATGTGGTCGATCACTGTGCCATCGCGAATTGCTGATACAGAGACTTTTTTTTCCATGAAGCTATCCCCTATTTCTTGCCCAGGATGTGAGCTAAAAGAGCTTGGCGTACAAAGAGCCCATTTTCCGCTTGCTGAAAGTAGTAGGCGTATGGAGTTTTATCGATTGAGATTTCGATCTCGTTCACGCGTGGAAGAGGATGCAGCACCTTTAGATGCTTCTGCGCCTTTTTAAGAAGAGCCTCTTTCAGAATGTAGCTCTCTTTCACCTTCTCGTAGACCGATTCGTCAAACCGCTCTTTCTGAAGCCTTGTCATGTAGAGAATGTCTACCTTTCCTATGACCTCTTCGATCGTGTGGTGGAAGGAGAACTTTCCTCGCATCTTTCTCAGTTGCTGCAAGACTGTTTCAGGAAGCGTAAGCTCTTCCGGTGAGACGAAGTAGAGGCGCATGTCGAAGAGCGCTGCCGCGTAAGCGAGAGAGTGGACCGTCCTGCCATATTTTAGATCGCCCACGATGGCGACATTTAACCCTTCCAGTCTTCCTTGGCACTCTTTGATCGAGAAGAGGTCGAGCAGCGTCTGGGTGGGGTGCTGGTTTGCGCCATCGCCCGCATTGATGACGGGCTTTGTTGTCGATTGGCTTGCAAGGCGAGCTGCTCCCTCCATCGGATGGCGAATCACGATTAGGTCGGAGAGCCCTCCGATGATCTTCATCGAATCGCTTAGAGATTCGCCTTTTTTCATCGATGTCGAACTGGCATCGGAGAAGCCGATTACCTGGCCACCGAGTTTTAGCATCGCAGCTTCAAATGAGAGGCGCGTGCGTGTTGAAGGCTCGAAAAAGCAGCTTGCGAGAATCTGGCCTTGAAGCAGATTTTTGGGAGGACTCTTCTTGAACTGCGCAGCCGATTTAAGCAGCTTTTCAATCTCCTCTTTGGAGAGATCGGCAATGGAGATCAGACTGCGATTCTCAAGAGTTTGAGTGCTTTTCTTTTTAGACATGCTTTTCGGCTCCTGCCTGATAAAAGAGAGTGAGTGCCGCATCGTAAACTTCCTGCGGAGAGATTTGCAAGAGGCAAAAAGGGGCGGCGCACTTTTTGCGCAGACACGGGGTGCAGGTGCGCTTTTTGTAGATAGGAACGCTTCTCGGAGCGTAGTAGGGGCCGCAGAGTTTTGGATCTGTAGGAGCAAAGAGCGCAACAGTTGGCGTCTTCATCGCAAACGCGATATGCATGGGGCCAGTGTCGTTGCTGAGCATCAGAGAGAACCTTCCGATGAGAGCTGCCAGCGGACCCAAACCGAGCTCACCTGTCATAGCGACGGCGCCTCGGATTTTAGAGGCGATACGCTCAACTAGCTCTTTTTCAGATCTGTTTCCCGTGACAACAACTTGGCAGCCAAGATGGTTCACGAGCCGATTTCCCACTTCGATGAAGTGCTCTTCGGGCCACCTCTTAAACTCATCTTTTGAGCCGGGGTGAATACCGACCAGTGGCAGTATGGGAGAGATCTGCTTCTCTTTTAAAAAACGTTCGGCGCGCTTCTCATCCTCGGGTGAGAGTGTGAACTCCAGAGAGGGATCCAGGATCTCAGCTCCAGTCTCCTTCACGATTTTTAGGCGCCGTTCAACTTCGTGGATAGGTATATTTTCAAGCGTTTTAGAGAATAGGATATCGAGCCCCTTGTTAATTCCGCGGGTTCCAATTAGCTCGTGCGGATTTAAAAAAGCACAGAAGGGGAAGACGATGCGCTGAGAGGCGTGAAAGAGTAGGATCGTCTCGATCTTGCGCTTTCGCAGCTGGAAAAAGTGGGAGAGGATCGAGAAGAGGTGCGGCTTTTTCAGCACGAAGAGCTCGTTGATCATCCGGTTGTTTTTGAGAAGCTCGCCTCCGACAGGACTTGTGAGCACTGCGATGTAGGCGCCAGGAAAGTTCTGACGCAGCGCACGGATGGCGGGAACTCCCCAGAGAGTGTCTCCGAGACCCGTCGTGCTCACGACAAGAAAGCGGCGCTCATCCGCAGGAGCTCTCTTCTTCCCCTTGAAACAGGAGGAGAGAGCTTTAATCACAGAGTTCTTAAAGCCTGTCTTACAACTCAAGGTACTCTCTCCAGGATCTCACGGGGATTTTTTCAGGGTTTAACTCTCCCAAGCACTGGAGGAAGATCTGTGCGATCTGCAGGTTGGTAATCAGAGGGAGATGATGGTCGATGGAGAGCCTGCGGATCTTATACCCATCGGTGCGATGGTTGGTCCCTGTCGTGCGAGGGATGTTGATGATCAGGTCGATCTCCCTTCCTGCAATCAGTGTCATCACATTCGGTTCGATTCTCTCACTCGCTTTATAAAGGCAGATCGAGGCGATGCCATGTTTCGAGAGGTAGTCGTGGGTTCCCTCCGTCGCATAGAGCTCCCACCCCTTCTCCTCTAGTATTCTGAGCTGATCGAGTAGCTTCACCTTCTTATCTCCGCCGATGCTGACGAGTAGCCGCTTCTTCGGAGTCTTCTGATCTGTTGCAAGCCAGGAGCTGAAGAAGGCCTCGAGGAGATCTCCTCCCAGGCATGCGACCTCCCCGGTAGAGGCCATCTCCACGTGCGCGACCGGGTCTGCACCTTTTAGCCTCTGGTAGGAGAATTGTGGAGCCTTCACGCCAACGTAGGAGAGCTCGAGCGTCTCATAGTGCTTTGGCTTGTGCTTCTTCATCATGACTTGCGTCGAGATCTCGATGAAATTGTTGTCGGTAACTTTTGAGACGAAGGGGAATGAGCGCGATGCGCGCACATTGCACTCGATCACTTGGAGCGCATTATTTTTGGCGATGAACTGCATGTTGAAGGGGCCTGTGATCGCAAGGTTTTTTACGATCTCTTGCGTGATCTTCTTCGCTCTACGAATCGTCTCGAGATAGAGGCGCTGGGGAGGAAGAACCACCGTTGCATCCCCCGAATGGACACCTGCATTTTCGATGTGTTCGGTCATCGCCTCGATCACGATCTCCCCGTTTTGTGCAATGCCATCTACCTCAAGCTCTTTCGCATCGGTGATAAACTGCGAGATCACGACGGGGTGGTCTGGAGAGATGCGGAGCGCCTCTTTTAGGTAGTGGGTTAGCTCCTGCTCTGTTGCAACCACGTTCATCGCAGAGCCAGAGAGGACGTAGGAGGGGCGGATGAGAAGCGGGTAGCCCACCTTCTCAGCGAACTTCTTCGCATTGTCGAGCGAGGTGACCTTCTCCCAGTGGGGCTGATCTATTTTTAGCTTCTGCAAGAGGGCTGAGAACTTCTGCCGATTCTCTGCGATATCGATCGAGGTGGCGGAGGTTCCCAGAAGAGGGTAGCCAGCCTCGTGAAGCGGCATCGCCAGATTGTTTGCGATCTGACCACCTACCGAAACGATGACTCCTTTGGGCCTCTCAAAATCGGCGATATCTCTTACCCGTTCGAGCGAGAGCTCCTCGAAATAGAGGCGATCAGACTCGTCGTAATCTGTGGAGACCGTTTCAGGGTTGGAGTTGATGATGATCGTCTGCTCTTTCAACTTTCTCAAGGCGCGCGCTGTGTTCACTGCGCACCAGTCGAACTCCACCGAAGAGCCGATCGAGTAGGGGCCGGAACCTAGAACCACAACGGGGCGTTTAGTAGAGGGGGCGATATCGTGCAGCTGTGCATGGTAGGTGAGATAGAGGTAGTTGGTTTCTGCTTTAAACTCTCCTGCGAGGGTGTCGATCTGCTTGATGAAGGGGATGACGCCCATCTTTATGCGCTGCTTGCGGACGCTCTCTTCAGGCAGCTTCTTAAGCTTTGCGATCGTGCGGTCGGAGAATCCCGACTTTTTGGCTTCTAGCAGCAGCTCTTTTGATAGAGGCTGCTTCTCGATCTTCTTCTCACAGAGGCTTAGCGCATGGATCTGATGGAGGAACCAGCGGTCGATATGGGAGAGGCGCGCCGCTTCATCAACGCTTCCGCCCTCTCTGAAAAATTTGTAGAGAGCGAAGAGGCGCCTGTCGGTTGCTTGGGAGATCTCTTTCTTTGCATCTTCGATCGGGTGCGGATAGTCGGAGATCGAAGAGGCGCCGATGTTGAGCATGCGTACCGCTTTCTGAATCGCCTCAGGGAAGGATCTGCCGATTGCCATCACCTCGCCCACGCTCTTCATCTCGCTGCCGATCGTTCTCTCTGCAGATCTCAGCTTGTGCGTATCCCATCTAGGCACCTTCACGACGATATAGTCGAGAGCGGGCTCGAAGAAGGCGCACGTCTTTTTTGTAATCGTATTTTTAATGTCGGAAAGACGGAAGCCGAGAGCCAGTTTAGCTGCGACAAAGGCGAGAGGGTAGCCCGTTGCTTTTGAGGCGAGAGCAGAAGAGCGCGACAGGCGCGCATTCATCTCGATCACGCGGTAGTCGCCATTTGCCGGATTGAGTGCGTACTGAATGTTGCACTCGCCCACGATATTAAAGTTGCGCGCGGCGCGGATTGCGATCTCGCGAAGAGAGTGGTACTCCTGATTGGTGAGCGTCTGCGAGGGAGCGACCACGATGCTCTCTCCGGTATGGATTCCCATCGGATCGATGTTCTCCATGTTGCAGATCGTCACCGCGTTGTCGTAGGCGTCGCGGACGATCTCATACTCGAGCTCCTTCCAGCCCGTGAGATACTCTTCGATGAGAATCTGAGGAGCGCCGCTGAGCGCCTCTTTTGCGCGGTATTTAAGTTCTGCCTCATCTGAAATTCTTCCTGAGCCGAGGCCGCCAAGGGAGAAGCCGGCGCGCATCATCACAGGGTAGCCGATCTCTCTCGCTGCGCGCACAGCCTGCTCGATCGTTGAGGCTGCGTAGCTCTTTGGCGACTTGATGCCGATCTTTTCCAAGCTCTCTTTGAAAAGCTCGCGATCCTCTGTCATGCGGATCGAGTTTACCGACGTTCCCAGAACGCGCACGCCATGCTTTTTAAAGACACCCAGCTCTTCCAGCTTAAGGCCGAGATTGAGAGCTGTCTGTCCGCCAAATCCGAGAAGCACCCCGTCGGGCTTCTCCTTTTCGATGATGCGCGTGACAACAGGCACAGATAGCGGCTGAAGATAGACCTCGTCTGCCATCATCGCATCTGTCTGCACAGTGGCGATGTTGGGATTCACGAGCACGCAGGAGATCTTCTCCTCTTTAAGCGCCTTAATCGCTTGAGATCCCGAGTAGTCGAACTCTCCAGCCTGCCCGATGCGCAGACCTCCAGAGCCCAGAAGGAGAACTTTTTTGAGTGGTGTCTTCTTCATTTTACTAAATTATAAAATTTTTCAAAAAGCCAGCGCGAATCGACAGGACCAGGGGAGGCCTCCGGATGAAACTGCACAGAGAAGAAGGGGAGGCTTGTGTGCTCGATTCCCTCAATGGTGCCATCATTCAGATTGCGGAAGGAGACCTTCCATCCTTTCGGGAGGCTCTTCTCGCTCACCGCATACCCGTGGTTCTGCGAAGTTAAATAACAGCGGCTGTCGGGAACGTGAATGCAGGGCTGGTTGTGTCCTCTGTGTCCGTAGGGCAGCTTGTAGGTGCGCGCGCCGATCGCAAGCCCCATCAGCTGCGAGCCCAGACAGATGCCGAAGATCGGCTTCTTCTTCAGCATCGCCTTCTTCAAGATCGCAATCGTCTCTTTGCAAACAGCGGGATCACCAGGACCGTTTGAGATGAAGACTCCATCGAACTCCTCTTGCGAGTAGTCGTAGTCAAAAGGCACTCTCTTGATCTTCCAGGGGAACTCCTGCAGGCAGCGGATGATATTCTCTTTCATCCCGCAGTCGACGGCGATGATCTTCTTTCTGCCGTGCCCATATTCGCGCGGCTCATCGATGCTCACCTCTTTCACAAGGTGGGTCTTATTTGGATCTAAAAATTTTTTAGGCAGCTTCTTCTCGCTTGTGATCGCGCCAAGCGTAACACCCCTCTCGCGCAGGAGTTTAGTCAGCGCGCGCGTATCGACGCCCGTAAGAAGGGGCACCTTTTGCGCCTGAAGCCACTCTTGAAATGAGCAAACTGCTGTGTGGTGGTGGTATGACGAAGATAGCTCGCTGATGATCACGCCATGGGCGTGGATCTTGCTCGACTCCCAGAGTGCGCGGTCGGGAACGCCATAGTTGCCAATGAGAGGAAAGGTGAAGGTGAGAATCTGACCTGCGAAAGAGGGGTCTGTGAGCGACTCGACGTAGCCCATCATCCCCGTAGAAAAAACGACTTCTCCAAAAAAAGTGCCATCCTGCCAGGCTGGAGCCAGGCCCTCGAACACTTCTCCCTCTTGAAGTACAAGCCTTGACGGAATCATCAAGTAGGGAAAATAGCAGAAGCGCCGATTACTGCGCTAGAGGATGTTTATGGACAGCCTCTTATGCCTTCTTCGGGCTCTCATCTTTCTTCTCCTCAGTCTTTGAGTCGCCCTTGCTCTCCGCCGCTGCCGGAGCGGCTACTGCGTGGCGACTTAGAAGAGTGCTCGAGAGTTGGAGAGACTCTTCTTTTTTTGAACTTACGGATGCGAAAGTTAGTAATAGAGCTTGTTCAATTTTTTCTAGATTTCTAGAAGAAACTGCTTCTAGAAAGGCGTTTTGAATCTTTAAAAGAAGATCTATAGCAAGAGGAGGAGCTTCAAAAATTAGAGTCTTACAATCGATCTTCATCTTGTTGCCTTTTACAGGAGCAATAACCAGTACAGCGTTTTCAGCATTGACAGTGATGTTTCCCCCTGTAGTGATTCGATCCAAAAATAGAGCTGAGCCTCCTTCAACAAGGATATCGCCCTTGGCTTGAAGGGGCGCTAGAAAGATGTAGTGCATGGGTATTTCGCCCAGGCGCATTTTGGGGAAATGGATTGTTTCAAGATCGCTAGCAGCTTTTTTCACAATAGCAAAAACATGACCGCTCTTTAACCGACATATATCCAAATTTTCTTCCACATCTGACTGATAAAAAGGTGTGAAGACTTCCGAGGATCCTTTAGAAACTAGAGCGGTCGTTGCCATGAATTTGCTTCCTTGTTTTTAAGCTTTCTTCGGGTTTTCTTCTTTCTTCTCCTGAGCTTTTGCATCGCCCTTACTCTCCGCCGCTGCTCCCGCAGAAGCCGCTATAGCCGGAGCCTCTAGAGCTTTGTAAGATGTGTGATCTTCGATTCCCCATGCTTTATGTACGGGTGCAAGACTTTCGCCTATAGCCAACTGGTGTGATTCCAGAAATAGATGGAGTGCTGCTTCCACCTGGTCTGTACTCTTTTCTTGAGCTGCTTTTAAAAAGGCCAAGACCATTTTTGTGTG
Source organism: Chlamydiales bacterium (assembly GCA_016185065.1). NCBI lineage: Bacteria > Pseudomonadati > Chlamydiota > Chlamydiia > Chlamydiales > Chlamydiales bacterium. Next base: position 57,647 of record JACPOL010000004.1, on the reverse strand, counting down.
CTGTGCGGGTGACACGCCGAAAGAATGGAGAGCTCCAATCGGTTTCCAAAGTCCTGGAACATCTATCTGTCTGTGAGCCTTATCAATAAAAACAAAAGGTTCGCCAGAGAGTGTAAGGTCTTTCCCAGTAGTGATCTTATCAAAGAATAGGAGAGTGCGCCCCTCAAGACTGATGCTGCCCGTAGTGGTTTTCATTGGGGCAAGAAAGATGCAGTTGACAGGGACTCCTTCAAATTTTGGTGTGAATTGGATATCGGCAAAAGTCATCGCTTTGCAAAAAATTGCAAAGACAGCTCCGTTTTTCACTCGGCAAAGATCAAATAACCCCGACTCGTGGTGCTGGTAAAAAGGCGTAATAGTTTTTGGTGCTTCCGCAACAACAGCTGTTGATGTCATAAATTGACTCCTTTCTTGTTTTTCAAAAGAACGAATATACAATTAACTCTGTGTTTACGCAAAGAATTATAAGTATTTTTATTAATTATTAATCTCTTGATTGCTAGCGACGCGCTAACTAAAAAGATTTTACTTGATAAGAGGGGCGAGAAGAAGGTTTTCTTAATCGCGGAAGCGATGTCAGGTGTTAGCCCCTTGTGAAGCTAAAAGCGGAACATGGGGATGGAGACCCTACCCCAAAACATGCCAGAACCGCGGGAGCGGTGAAACAAACCTCTTACGGCTTCTTTTCATCGTCCTTCTGCTCTGTTTTCAAGTCGCTCCCTGCTCAGCACAAATGTTATAGTTTGCATAACTTTTATGTATGAATACGATGTATTTACCTGTGTTTAAGATTGTTATGATCGGTTAATAACTTAACAAAAACGCCCAGATGACAATATTGGGTGTTTTTGTTAAGTTATAAATAAAGGCAAAAAACATGAGATCCGCCGCTGCTCTGCTTACACTGGCCTCGCTTCTCGGGAAACCTTATTTCACTTCTAAGGAAGCTAGAGATATAGGGGTACATCCCGCTGTTCTTGATTACTATGTCAAAACTGGCCGCATAAAAAGAGTGCGAAGAGGGGTATACCAAAGAGTGGACTATCATAATCCTTCTGCTTTCCGATGGGAAGATCTTGTCGAAGCCGTCTACTCAGTTAAAGAGGGAGTTGTTTGTCTCATTTCTGCGCTAGCGATCTATGATCTAACTGAAGAAATTCCTCGCCAACATTGGATTGCTGTTCGTCACGGCACATCTGTTAAAACTACAAGAGGCGTAAAGATTCTTCGTTATCGCGATATGGAACTCGGAAGAACAGCAATAGAGCTTGAAGGAACGAATATATCTATATTTGACCGTGAACGAACGATCATTGATGCCTTTCGCCTGCTTAGTCGGGAGACTGCAATTAAGGCGCTTAAAGCTGCAATAGCTATAGGTGGTAAAAATCGAATTGATCTCATGAAACTTCAGAAGTATGCTAAAAAACTTCGATTTAACATCGCCCCATATCTTATGAGTGTAACTGTATGATCAACGAACATGCGTTATTATCCAGTTAGGAAGATTAACGCAAAGACGCCAAGCTGCGAAGACGCAAAGGTTCTGAAAAATTTTCGATTTTTCCCGTGTCTCTACTGCGGCTTGGCGTCTTTGCGTTAATCTTCGGTGGGTTAGGGTTTGACCTTGTGGCCGGAGAGGTTGCTGAGGCCGTCGTAGGCGGCGTACTTGTAGAGGTCATGGAGGGTGGGGAAGTTGAAGACGTGGCCGATGACATCATAGAGAGTTTTTTGTTCTTCGACGAGGTTGAGGCCGTAGTGGATCAGCTCGGTTGCGATGTGGCCGATGATGTGGACGCCGCGGATGACGAGGTCTTCCCGATTGAAGATGAGTTTAAGGAAGCCGGCTTTGGCTCCCATGATCTTGCCGCGCGCCATATCCGAATAGCGCGCTTTGCCTACGCAGTAGGAGAGCTGCTGAGCGCGCGCCTCCTCTTCGGTGATTCCGACCATCGAGACTTCGGGGATTGTGTAGATCCCGTAGGGGAAGAAGGTGGGGAGGTGATCGAGATCCGCTGTCTGGAACATGTGGGCGACGGCAACTCTTCCCTGATCCATGCTGGTGCTGGCGAGTGCGGGAAAGCCGATGACGTCGCCTGCGGCGTAGATGTGGGGAATATTCGTGCGGTAGGTGGAGTCGACATCGATTGTCTCACGGTGGCCGAGCTTCAGGCCGATCTTTTCGCAGTCGAGCGCCTTTGTGTTTCCGCTTCTTCCCGCTGCAAAGAGGAACATGTCGACGTGTAGTACTTTGCCGTTTTTAAGCCGTACGGCGATCGGATCGCTCTCATTTTCTGTCATCTGCATCGACTCGATCGAGGTGTTAAAGAGGATCTCTACCTCATTCTCTTGCATCTGAACGACGAGATCTTTTGCGACCTCCTGGTCGATGAAGGGGAGGATCTGCTCCTTGTCGTTAACGAGATAGACATGGGTGCCAATTGTCGAGAAGATCGTCGCATATTCACATCCGATGACGCCTGCACCAACAACACAGAGCGAGCGAGGGAAGCGTTTGATCTGGAGAATCGTGTCCGAGTCATGGATGCGGACGCCGTCGAAGGGGATGTGGGGAGGATGGTAGGGATATGAGCCGGTCGCAATGAGGATCTTCTCTCCCCAGATGAGCTCCTCTTGAGCGCCTACAACGCGTATCGTATGAGGATCTTCGAACGAGGCGCTGCCGTAGTAGATATGGACGCCATGTCTTAAAAGGTTCTCGTAGATCTCCTGATTGGCCGACTGGGTGACCTTATCCTTTCGAAACATGAAGTCTTCGATCGAAGCCTCATGTTCTAGATCGCGGCTGACGCCGTAGAGCCCCTTCTCATACTTCCCGGAGAGGTAGAGCGAGGTCTCTTTGAGTGTTTTTGAGGGGAGCGTGCCGGTAACCACCTCCGCTCCACCGAAGAGATTTTCCCGTTCGATGATGGCCACCTTGTGACCGAAATAAGCAGCTTTAACAGCTCCCTTTTCACCCGCAGGTCCCGTTCCAATGACAATCAGTTCATACTTTTTCATTCCCCAACTCATAACGTCCCGCGTTTTTAACTAGTATAAAAATTTTTAATCCTCACAATGAGATTTGGAGAGTATTGCTGTTATGGGATTCCCGTTGAGTGTTATCGAATGCCGACATGTCTCTTCAGCAAATCAATAATAAAACTAATAAATAATAAGGTGGAAAAATGGACGCTAATCTGGATTATCAGGCGGAGATGCTGGCGAGCAAGATCAAACACTATCTGATTACGACGATGGGTGTGACGATCGATGAGGCGAATAATGAGGAGTTCTACCGCGCTTTTGCACTGACTTTGCGAGAAGAGATCATGATCAACTGGACGGCGGCCTCGCACACATTCAGAAACAAGCATGCGCGTATTCTCTTCTATCTCTGCATGGAGTACATGCCAGGTCGTCTCATGGGCAATAACATCACGAATATCCATGCGATGGATCTGATGCAGCTGGTGATGAAAAAGATGAACAGGAGGCTGGAGACGGAGCTGGCTATGGAGCCAGATCCTGGCCTCGGTAATGGTGGCCTGGGACGTCTCGCCTCTTGCCTACTCGACTCTCTCTCCAGCCAGCAGTATCCTGCGATGGGTTATGGCCTCCGGTATCAGTATGGAATTTTCGATCAGGAGGTCTGGGATGGCGTCCAGGTGGAGCGTCCGGACAACTGGCTGCTGCATGAAAATCCGTGGGAGTTCAGAAGAGATGATCACGCGGTTTCGGTTAACTACACGGGCAGGATGGTGCCAGCGGTCAATAAGAAGGGGGTAGAGGTCTTCGACCTCGTCGACTACGAAGAGGTGCGGGCACTCTCTTACGATGTGCCCATCATCGGATATAAAGAGACTTCCGACTTCATGGTGCTGACGCTACGCCTCTGGACGACGAAAGAGTCGCCGCGCAACTTTCTTCTGCAGCGCTTCAATGCCGGACAATTAGACCAAGCTGCAGAGAACTCGATTCTGACCGACGTGCTCTATCCAAACGACAATAACGAAGTTGGAAAACGGATCCGTCTGAAGCAGGAGTTTCTACTCGCCTCCGCTTCGATCCACGACATTATCAAGCACCATCTTAAACACAATCCAGATCTCTCGAACTTCGGGGATAAGGTGCGCATTCAGATCAACGACACGCACCCGGCTCTTGTGATCGCAGAGCTCACGCGCCTACTTGTAAAGGATCACGATTTTGGATGGGGTGAGGCTTGGGAGACTGTAAGGTCCTGCTGCAGCTACACCAATCACACAATTCTTAGAGAGGCACTTGAGGAGTGGAACCAGAATCGTCTCCACTACCTTCTCCCGCGTCAATACCAGATTATCGAGAGGCTGAACCTAGAGTTTTGCAACGCAGTAAGAAAGCGCTTTCCAGGAGATGAAGAGAGAGTGCGTCGCATGTCGATCATTGAGGGCGGGCAGGTGCGCATGGCAAATCTTGCGATCTACGGATCGCATCGCGTGAATGGCGTTGCAGCGCTTCATACGGAGATATTAAAGAGCACGATCTTCAGGGATTTCTATGAGATGTTCCCCGATAAGTTTGTCAATGTGACAAATGGAGTCACTCATAGACGCTGGCTCGTGCACGCCAACCCGAAACTTGCGGAATTCATCTGCAAACGCATTGGAAAAGGGTGGATCTGCGACTTTCCGCTGATTCGAGATCTCTCAAAATTTGCCAATGATGCAGAGAGCCAGAAAGAGTTCCTCGCCATTAAAAGAGAGAATAAGAGAGCCTTAATCAAGTATCTAATCGAAGGCGATCCGATTCGCGACTTCAGAGGGATGCCAGTAGGTCACTTTAGCGTGCTTGAAGAGGATGCTCTTTTCGATGTGCAGGTGAAGAGAATGCACGAGTATAAGCGCCAGCTCATGAACGTGCTTCACGTGCTTATGGTCTATCACGAGCTGAAAGCTAACCCTTCTGCACGCAGAGTCAAACGGATGGTAATTTTAGCAGGGAAGGCGGCTCCAGGGTATGAGATGGCTAAGAATGTTATCCATCTAGTCTATTGTGTGGCGCGAAAGATCAATGTGGATCCGGCTACGTGCCATATGCTCAAACTCGCCTTTATTGAAAATTATAACGTCTCACGTGCTGAGCTTATCATTCCAGCTGCAGATCTTTCGGAGCAGATCTCAACGGCCGGGATGGAGGCGTCTGGAACGGGCAACATGAAGCTTGCGATCAATGGGGCGCTTACGATCGGAACAGAGGATGGCGCAAACATAGAGATGCATGCAGAGGTCTCAGATAAGTGGTGGCCTTTCAGCTTTGGACAGAGTGCAAATCAGAATGCGGAGCTTCGTGAGAAGAAGAGCTACAACCCCGCTGAAATCTACATGCACAACCCTTTGATCAAACAAGCTGTCGACTCCTTATACGACCACTCGTTTGCTGAAAATGAGTCTGAACATCTGGCTCTCTCTTCGATCTACCACTCGCTTGTCGAGCGTCAAGGTGCAGATCCTGGAGACCGCTACCTCGTTCTTGCCGATCTTGCCTCCTATTACGAGACGCAAAAAAAGGTCGAAGCGCTCTACGAGAAGCCAGAGAGCTGGGCCGAGTTTGCAATCCACAATATCGCATCGATGGGAAAGTTCTCTTCCGATGAGTCGATTTCGAATTATGCCAAACTCGTTTGGGGCCTCGAGAAGTGTCCGATTGACACGCAGGAGCTGGAGAAGGTGCGCGGAGATTATAGCGAACACGACAAGTGCCGCATCTTTCCTCCCAATGGCAAGCGCGCCGTTGGATAGAGAACTTCCTGTATGAGATCTTTTCTTATTGAGGGGGGAGGCCCCATTTGCGGGAGAGCTCTGCGTATTTTCCGCTTGCTCGCAGTTTTTCGAGAGCGGAGTTGAACGACTCGATGAGTTCGGGAGACTGGTCGTGCAGAGTTACTAGACGAAGCCCCTGGTCGTTCATGGGAGCGCTGGCAACTTTTAGTTGATTCTGAAAGAGATCCTGACAATAGGCTGTGGCAGGGAGAACATCGACCACGGCACCATCGATGACGCCTGCTACGATGTCGTTAAACGCATCTGGGATCGATTCATAATTGCGGATGATAACCCCGGGGTACTTCTCCACGATAAGAGAGTTGTGAGAGCCTGTGACGACAGCGATCTCTTTACCTGAAAAAGCTTTCAATGAGGTCTCTTTTGAGGAGAAAGGGAGGACTAGAACAGGCCCAGTGAGGAGAAAGGGCTTGGAGAAGTCGTACTGTTTTTCATAAAAAGTATAGGGGTACATCGAAGAGAGCATCCCCTCATACTGTTTCTGCTGTAGGTGAGAGAGTAGGTTATTCCAGTTCTCTTGTACTCTGACGATTCTGATTCGTTGCAGGGCCGAAACCTCTTGCAAAAGATCCGTGGTGAAGCCGATGACCTGTTTATCTCTTCCCATCAGATTAAGCGGATACCAGCTCTCATCGATTGCAATTTTCCACTCTCTGCCATTGAAGCCGCCGGAGCAGCCGCAGACGAATGCTACAAGAGAGATAAAGAGGAGGAGCGAAAATCGAATTCTTTGCATACTGCACAGATTAGCAGATTAAAAGAGAAATGTCACTGTGATGGAAAAAAATACTCTGATTGTGAATTTTGGTGGCCCGAGAAATCTCGATGAGATCGAGTCTTTTCTCATCGAGCTATTGACCGATGAAGATGTGATACGGACGCCCTTTCCCTCATTTTTGCAGAGGTCTTTTTTCACACGCATTGCAAAAAAAAGAACACTTAAAGTTAAGCACGACTATGAGCAGATAGGCGGGCGCTCTCCAATTTTTGAGGACACAGAGGCGGTTGCAGAGGCTATGCGGCGGATGACAGGTCACCGCATTGCGACTTTTCATCGCTATCTTCTTGAAACTCACGCCAGCTCTTTACAGAAGATTGCAGACTTTGGAGCAAGAGAGACCCTAGTTTTCCCCATGTTCCCACAATTTAGCTATGCCACTACCGGGAGTATTGCGCGCTTCTTTCAGAAGAATTTGCCTGAGGAACAGGTTGCAAAGCTGCGCTGGATTAAATCTTATGCGACCCATCCCGCTTATATTAGAGCGATGCAGAGCTGCATACGAGAGTATCTTGCCGAACAGAAGCTGGCTGAAAAAGAGGTGGTACTTCTCTTTTCTGCTCACGGACTTCCACAAAAATTTGTGAATAGGGGAGATCCCTACCAGCAGGAGTGCGTCGCCTCCTTTTTTGCAATTGCAGAGGCCTTTCCTCTAGCAATTTCTAACCTCTCTTACCAGTCCAAGTTTGGGAGAGGAGAGTGGCTTCGTCCTTATACTGACGAAGTTTGCGAGTCGATCAGATCATGGAATCAGGATAGAGTGCACGTGGTGTTAATCCCTCTCTCTTTCACTTCAGATCACATCGAAACTCTCTTTGAGATCGAGACCCTCTATCTGACGAAGATCCGCGAAGCGGGACTTAAGGCTTACCGCTGCCCCGCTCTCAACCAGCGTCCCGACTGGCTAGCGGCCATCCCCCAAATCCTCCATGACGGCCCCCACTCCGAAAACTCCCCCCTTATCAGGCAATGATTTTACAAACGGGCTAGTGTTTTTAGTTGAATAGACATGTCGGGGGTCTAGGAGAAGTGCTTTCAGCCTTCTCTCGAGCCCCCCAGCTGCCCCCCTTGAGCCTAACTAGGGCTTTGATCACCGCTCACTGACGTGAGGCTATCGCGTCTCGGGTTGCTCGCCGTGCGGAGCACTGCTCTTCGCAACTTCGACGCAATTGCTCTTTGCCCCGGTACTCAGTGCGCAAAATTTTTACGCTTTCGGCTGCGTCAAAGCCCCGGGGTTGAGATGGCGAGAAAGGGGACAGTATTAATGCAATACGGCCCCCTTCACGCCATCTCAACCGCGGGAGCTTTCACGTCAGCCCAAAGTGCAAAAATTGTACGAACTGAGTACTTGCGGCCATCGGCTGCTCGAGGCGCTCATCCCACTTCCTACGTCGTGGGTCCCTTTCGCGTCCAGTCGCAGGGCTAGGCAAAGAGTTTGAAGAGAAAGGTCTTCAGTCTCTTTATCTACAACTGCGACTGGACGCGAAAGGGGCCCCGCAACCGAGACGTAAGTCCGGCGGGGAATGAGCGCCTTGAGCAGCCCTTCGATGCATATCGCACAGCAAAATTGCACCCGCAGGAGAGCGCGGCGAGCGCGCCAACGGGGTAGTACTCTGTACACCCCTTCTTCGAGGACGCGATTTGGCAAAGCGAGATGCAGCGCAAGAGGGTCGCAGGGAGGCCCCGAGAGAAAGCGAAGCTTTCTCCTGGCCTACCCGACATGTCTATTCTGCTGAATGCAAAAATTAATTACAGATGTGGCTAGACGAAGATGAATTTGAGGATGTAGAAGCAGAGGATGCTGATGATGGCGCTGGCGGGGATTGTTACGATCCAGGAGAGGATGATCTCGCGGACGGTCGACATGTTTAGGGCGCGAAAACCGCGCGCCATTCCGACGCCAAGGACCGCTCCTACAAGGCAGTGAGTCGTCGAGATCGGAAGGCCCATTTTTGAGGCGAGTAGAATGGTGGTTGCTGCTCCAAACTCAGCGCAGAAGCCGCGTGTTGGAGTGAGCTCTGTGATCTTCTTGCCAATTGTCTCCATCACGCGCCAGCCGAAGGTGGCAAGACCAATGACAATACCAAGACCGCCAAAGGCCAGCAGCCAGGTAGGCACAGAAGCAACTTCTGGGATGACGCCATTTTTAATGATGTCGAGAACTGCAGCGACGGGACCGATCGCATTCGCTACGTCGTTGGCTCCATGGGCGAAAGCGACAAAGCAGGCGCTGAAGATCTGCAAGTAACCAAATAGTTTTTCCACAACATGGTATTCAGAGGCTCTTTCAGCAAAGCTGGTCTCCTTGCGTAATCTCTGAGAGAGAGTCTTTACCTCTTCCAGAAGCGTTCCAACTTTCTCGTGCGTATCGTGGGAGGAAGAGACGTGTACGCGCTGCAAGTGTTTAACCGCTTTTTCCAAGCTGATAACATGCTGCGGTAGATGTCTTGAGACGGTCGCTTCAGCGGCGAGAGGGAAGGCAGCTCTTCTAAGAATGAAGTAGCATATGGTGGCGCAAATGAGGCCGACGAGGAGTGCGATTCCAAGGGCTTCAGGAAAGGAGAGGCTGAGGTCTAAATTTTCGAGGCCATTGAAGATGAGGCTGAGAGTGAAGGTCCCGAAGACGAAAAAGATGAGCAGGGGGAAGAGCTTGAGTGTCGACTCCGTCGGATTCATCGTAAATAGAATTTTCTTCTGCAGAAGATTGAAAAGCAGGAAGGCGAAGAGCCCGCTTAAGACTGGTGAGAGCACCCAGCTGATGGCGACTGAACCGGTCTCTCCCCAGTTGATCGCATCTGCTCCGCCTACTAGAGCTCCAAAGCCCAGAATGGCTCCGACAATTGCGTGAGTGGTCGAGACGGGCCAGCCGCATATCGAAGCGATCTGAAGCCAGAGGGCTGTACCCAAGAGGGCTGCACACATGCCAAGAATTAGAATTAAAGGCTGCGAGGCAAAGAGAGTGGTATCTATTAGCCCTTTTTGCATCGTCTCCGTTACGGGAGCGCCTACAAAAAAAGCACCGCAAAATTCAAGAATAGCAGCGAGAATTACGGCTCTACGCAGCGTCAGCGCTCCTGACCCCACTGATGTTCCCATCGCATTGGAGACATCATTTGCGCCGATATTCCACGCCATGTAAAAACCGATGGCGAGAACAAGGATTCTAAGAATCGATTCGACTTCCATTCCTCTACTTAAGTTCTAGCACCATCCGGATGCGGTTTGCCAATTTTTCAGAGAGATTGGAGAGCCCAGAGATCTCTTCAATCAGTTTATGCCATAGATGAAAATCGGGAGCCGAGAGCGAATCGCCACTTGAAAAGAGCTGTTTCATGAGCCCTCTTTGCATGAGATCGACCTCGTGTTCTTTGTAGGCAGTCTGCTCGACCATCTCCTTAACTTTTTCCGCTTCAATGCCTCCAAATGAGGATTCGAGAAGCTCATCTATCTCTTCAATAATGTGTTTTGAATCCCAGAAGACCACCGCGCTTTTTTGAAAGAGTGCAAGAATCTCTTCTTTGAAATTTTTAAATGGAACCAGTGGACGCAGAGTTAGGAGAATGCCGATGTCTTCCGCTTTGTCAGCGATGCTATCTTGGATCGATAGAATTTCAAGAAATTGACCGCGGTCGATCGGGAGGAAGAGGCTTCGCGGCAGGTGGTTGCGGATATCGTTTTTTGTTAGATCGGCCTCATGCTCTAACTTGCATAGCTCGTCCACGAGCTTTTCGAGATCTCCTTTGCTGATCTCAGAAAGGGAGGAGATCACTTGCGAGAGCTTCTCCACGCAGCCAGCCACCTTATTCATGTGGCTCTGTAGAGGAGCAAAAGGAGATTTTCCGAAAAGTCTGGCTATTGTGAGCATCGTTTGACCTTGCAAAAAGAAAGCGCATTATACAACTTCTTCTTTTTATTGCTAAGGCCTTCGGTCTTCGCGAAGAGCGCGTGGGGAAAAAGGCCTGCGGCCTAGCCCGCCTGGGAAGCGCTCGGAGAAGAAGGCCTACGGCCTAGCCCGCCTGAGAACACGGACATTCATGGACAAGAACGGACAGAAAATGGACAGGCGGGCAAGAGAGAGGAAAAGAATTCTTTCTTTAGCGCGTGTCCATTTTCGTCCATTTCCTGTCCGTTCTCGTCCGTTTATGTCCATTTCTTCTCCGAGCGCTCTCTTCCTATTGGAAGATGGCTTCTTTCTCTTTTTCGGTGAGGGAGCGCCAGGCGCCGAGGGCGAGACGTCCGAGTGTGAGGCCGCCGATACGGATGCGTTCGAGGGAGAGAATCTGCAATCCTGCTTTTTCTACTAGATAGCGAACTTCTCTCTTTTTTCCTTCGAGGACGACGACTTTTAAGGTGCCGCGGCGAACTTTGGTAACACGCTGAGGTTTTACCCAAGTGCCTTCTATTTCAGCTCCGCGTCCAATTGTTTCAAGATGCTCGTGTTTAATCTCTTCTTGAACTTTTACGAGATACTCTTTCTGAACGTTCGATGAGGGGTGGATCACTTTCTGAGAAAAGTGGCCATCGTTGGTAACAAGTATAAGTCCTGTTGTGTCTCTATCGAGACGGCCAATTGTGAAGAGGCGGTGTGTGAGAGGCTCAAATAAATCTGTGACAATTTTTTTTGTGCCTACACGGGCGTTCGAGCAGATGTATCCCGTAGGCTTATTAAGAATATAATAGACTTTTTTTTCTTCGTTCGAAATCAGCCTTCCATGCACCTGAATGGTGTCGTGCTCCCAAGAGACAAGAGTTTGGGGAACGAAGACCACCTTTCCATTTACCTTCACTTTTCCGGCGAAGATGAGCTCTTCACAAGCTCTTCTTGAGGCGACACCTGCAGCAGCAAGCGCCTTACTTAGACGTTTTTTTGTTTCCATAGGGGACATAATAGAATAATGAAAGCAAAAACCACAAATAGAAAATCAAGAGTTCCGCAGAAACTATTTTAATTTTATTATATAAACAATCGTGGTATCTTTGTTGTAATTAATTACCATATTTTTCTTTAAAAAGAAGGTTTTTTATGCAAGCAGAGTTACATCAAAATATCCAGCATCATATCCAGAAGCAGAGTCATCAAGAGGCTTTGCGCATTCCTTACGATACACGTCCCATGGAGGGCTCTTTGCGGCCGGGAGAGAAGATCGCACTGCATGGTGGAATTATCATATCTAATCAGAGCAGCGAAGAGATTCTGATTCGAGAGGATTTTCTCCTATACAAAGGCGGCTACCATTTAACGATCATCGATCCAGCTACAGGATCTGTGCTCATTTCAGCTCTGCAATCGCCCATGAATACAGCCTACTTCTTTCACATCGCAAATGGGCTTCCGGTCCTTGAAAAGCATGAGAACATATCAAAGACGCTGATTGCCGAATAGGTATGCGCCTGGTAGGATTGAGATTATGTCGAAAGCAAAACTTGTCATGATGAGACACGGGCAGTCGGAGTGGAATAAGCTCAACCTTTTTACAGGATGGGTGGATATCCCTCTGAGTGTTGAAGGAATCCAGGAAGCGCTAGATGCGGGAAAAAAGATTGCGCACATTCCGTTCGACGTTATCTTCATCTCCTCTCTTGTGCGCGCGGAAATGACAGCCATGCTCGTAATGAGCGTTCATGATTCGAAGAAAGTTCCACGTATTCTCCACCGGGGTCAAGGCAAACTCGAAGAGTGGGCCCAGATCTATAGCAAAGAAGCTGAAAAGACGTGCACTCCTGTGATTGCCGCATGGCAGCTCAATGAGAGAATGTATGGACGCCTGCAAGGTATGAACAAGCGCGAGATGATGGACAAATACGGAGAAGAGCAGGTCAAGATCTGGAGACGCAGTTTTGACGTTGCCCCGCCTGAAGGCGAGAGCCTGGCGATGACGGCAGCGCGTGCTATACCCTATTTTAAAGAGATGGTCGTTCCCTATCTCGAAGCGGGTAAAAATGTATTTATCTCCGCCCATGGAAACTCTCTGCGTGCAATCATGATGCATCTCGATGGTCTAACGAAAGAACAGGTCGTAGAGCTGGAGCTTCCTACCGGTAAGCCTGTGATCTACAACTTCCACGACCACGTGTGGGAAAAAGAGCCTTCTGTAAAATGAAGAGAAGCGCATATCTAGACAATCAGACACTTTCACCTCCTTTTCCGTCTGTGAAAGAGAGAGCTCTCTCATTTCAAAAAGAGATGTGGGAGGCGCCTCATCATGGACAGCCTATCAGCGCGCTTCTCGCTTCGGTTTATAAAAAAGAGTCTCAAAATATCTGCTTGCGACTAGGTGCGGCAGCGGATGATCAGTTTGTTTTTGCAAGCAGCGGAGAGGTGGCTATTCAGCGGCTCCTGCTAGCTGTGTATCTCGAAGTAGCACGAGAGACAGGGCGCAATCACTTTCTCTTTGCTCCAGGAGACCTTTCTGAAGCATCGGGAGCCAAACATCTACAAAAACTGGGCTGCACATTAAAAACTACCTCTCTCGACTCTCGCGGTCTGCTCACTCCGGAAGCACTGGAAGCTGCAATTGGACCTCGCACTGCTCTCGTTTCTCTCTCTTGGGCGCATCCTTTTACGGGTGTGATTCAGCCCGCTCTAGACTTAAGTGAGGTGTGCAAGAGGAAGGGGGTCCTTCTTCACCTCGATGCAAGCGCAGTGCTTGGCAAGCTCTTCTTTCGTTTTCAAGACCTCCAAGCCGATTTTCTCACTTTTGAGGGCAGATCCCTTCATGCTCCTGAAGCAGCCGGGCTGCTCTTAAAAAAAGGAGTCTTTGCTTCAGCAATCAGAGATAGTGATGAAGAGAGTTTTGCAGCTTCAATAGCCGCACTCTCTCACTCACAGGAGCTGCTCTACGACTCGATAGACCATGTCTGTTTAGAGACGGCTAGATTAAGAGCTAAGTTAGAAGAGGAGCTTGCAAGGCACCTTCCAGATGTCGCTCCGCTTTTTTCTCAGAGCGATCGAGTGCCGCATATTAGCGCAATCGCATTTCCGGGCGCTCATAAAGAAGCTCTTCTCTCTCTTCTGCAGAAAGATGGCATCCATGCAGCTCTAGGAAGTCCACTTCTTGGTGAGCTCTTTCAGAGCTCAGGAGTGGAGAGCTCGCTTGCGCATACGACGCTTAGTTTTGCGCTCTCCCACGAGACAACTGAAGAGCAGATCGACTATGCGCTTGAAAAAATTGTAGCTGCGGTTAGAAAGCTTCGCACCTACTCGTCAAAATTAATCAGTGACTATGCAACAGCTCAGTAAAAAGAATTTAAGCCATTTAGAAAATGCGCTAAGCGCAGGTCACATCACAGCTGAAGAAGCTGCAGCGAAGATGATGAGACTTGCGATAGGCAGAGAGGGCTCTTTGGAGCTTGGGCGCCTCGTGCAATTCTATCTTCTGGTCGATCCGACAGATGGGGTGATTGCAGATGCGAAATTTCAAGCCTTTGGCCCGCCTGAATTGATCGCGATAGCCGATTACGCGTGCGGACTTCTCCTTCGCAAAAACTATGAGCAAGCGAGAAGGCTCTCTGCGGAGCTTCTGGATAAGCAGATGCGAGGAAAGAACGAGGAGAGCGCCTTTTCTGAAGAGACAGCTTGGGTTTTCAACCAGGTGATAGAAGCAGTGGAGCGCGCGGCAGAGCAGTGCATGGACATTCCAATTGTCGACGCCTATGTGGCTCCTCCTATTTCGGATGAGGAGATGGATCTAGGCGAGAAGGTTGAGTATCCTGGCTGGAAAGGGCTCTCTGTGGCTCAGAAGATGAGTGTGATCGAAGAGGTAATTGCTAGAGATATCCGACCCTACGTGGAGCTCGATGCAGGCGGCGTTCAAGTCGTCGATTTCGTAGGTGAGCGCGAAGTGCTCATCTCCTATCAAGGCGCCTGCACAACGTGCTACTCATCAACTGGTGCGACGCTCAACTCAATTCAACAGATTCTGCGCGCCAAGATCTATCCCGACCTCATCATTGTTCCAACATAACTTAGAAGATCTCACCCGCTGAGACGGTGGTCATGCTGCCATTGGGGAGAAGAAGGTTGAGTCTGCCGTCATCTCTGACTGAGTGGCATGTGCCTCGCGTGTTCTGCATCCCATCGGCGCAAGTGATCGTCTGCCCAGCGAAGGCCAGACGCGCCTGATAAGCCTCTTGAAATGCCGAGAACCCCTTTTTTTCTAGAAGCTCGAGGTCGATAAGGAACTGTTTCAGCACTGGTTCGAGAATCTGCTCGAGATCCCAGGTGTGTCCACTGAGTTGTGCAAGCGAAGTTGCGGGCTGATCGATCGTCTCTAAAAGCTCTTCTGTCATGTTGACGTTAATGCCGATTCCAAGCGCGATTGCGAGTCGTTTTTCTAATGTGACTGTCTCGCATAATATTCCCGCAACTTTCTTTCCAGATAGGAGCAGATCATTGGGCCACTTGATTTGAGGAGAGAAGCCCCGCTTCTCCAGAACTAATGCGCAAGAGAGGGAGAGAATCTGACCGATATTTGAAAGAATTGTGCTCTCTTTCGGAAGTGTGAAAAAGAGAGTAGCGGTGATGTTCTGAGCTCTGCCTGAGGTCCAGCTTCTTTTAAATCGGCCCCTTCCTGCGGTTTGTTCAAGAGCTGTGATGCAAGTTAAATGATCGGGATCCAATGTCTCGGCATTCTTTTTTGCCCAGGTATTGGTCGAGTCGATCGTATCAAAGTGAAGATAGTAAATATTTTTTCGCATCTTAAGAGCGTAAGCGTTCACTATTTTTTAGAAAGTATAGTTGAGATTCTAGATAAAATCTCTATCTTTTGCTCCTGCCTTGACTTCACTAGAGGCCTACCATATCCTGAAGAAGAGGTAAGAAAAATGTGGGATCATAGGTATCTAAGCCGCATCGATTTTAGAGTGATCCCTATCCTTTTGGGGCTCATGATGATCAGTCTACTGGTCATCTCAGCAACAACCGGTGAGGAGGGCTTTCTCACGCCTTTAACGCAGAGCCAGCTCCAGTGGTTTGCCTTGGGTTCTGCCGTCTTCCTCTTCTTTGCAGGCTTCGACTATCGAAAGTTTCGAGAGTGGGCGTGGATCCTCTATATCGGGATGCTCATCCTCCTTATTGGCCTCTTTTTTACCGCTCCGATTCAGAATGTTCACCGCTGGTACCGCCTGCCATTTATCGGGATCGCCGTGCAGCCCTCTGAATACGCCAAGCTCATCGTTGTGATTGCGCTCAGCTGGTTTCTTGAAAATCGGACAAATGAGACGCAGCAGCGAAGGTCGACCTGGCAGGCGATTCTGATCGTCCTCATTCCTTTTATTTTAATTTTGAAACAGCCCGACCTTGGAACTGCACTCGTGCTTTATCCAATTGCCCTTGTCATGTTCTACTTTGGAGGGATTAAGAAGAGAGTGACTGCGATCATGTCTCTTTTGGGCATCGCCGGGCTCGTTTTCGTCAGCCTGATGTTCCTTGGGATACTATCGCACGAGGAGCTGCGCCCCTACGCCACTAAGGTGATTAAAGAGTATCAGTATGAGCGTCTCAATCCTAATACCTACCACCAGAGGGCTTCGCAGACGGCAATCGCTCTTGGAGGGCTGACGGGCAGCGGCTGGCGCAAGAGCGAATTCACAGGCAGGCAGTGGCTTCCGGAAGCTCATACCGACTCCGTGTTTGCCGCCTATGCTGAAGAGTTTGGTCTAGTAGGGGTCTTTTTGCTCCTCCTCTTCTTTTTTGGTTTAATCTATTTTAGTTTTCAGGTAACAGCAGTAGCTAAGGACCGTTTTGGGCGCCTTCTCTCTGCGGGGATCACAGTGTATTTAGCTATGCACATGATCGTCAATATGGGGATGATGTGCGGCTTTTTGCCGATTACGGGGGTGCCGCTTGTTCTGGTTACCTATGGCGGTTCATCGATACTATCGACAATGACTGCGCTAGGGATTTTGCAGAGTATTTACAGCAGAAGGTTCATGTTCTAATGACAAATCACGCATTCATTTTTGCACCGAGCTCTTGGCTTGGAGAGGGTAAGATTCAGCTTAACATGGTCGACGAGGAGCTCGGCTTTGTGACCCGCTGGTCTGTTTCAGAGGTTGACCCAACAGGCAAAATTGAGTGTGTTCAAGAGATTCAGGTGAAGGGCTTATCAGATGTGATGCACAACCAGTTCTCTTTCTTTAACTTATCTCCGAATGGCTTCTCTGTAGATCTCGAGAACCCCGCACTCGGCAGGGTAACCGGGACTGGCGTGATCAGCGAGAAGGTGATCGGTTGGGAGTTTAGAGTTGAAGATTTAGGATTTGAGGGCTTTGAATTTTACGAGAAGCAAGAAGATGGCAGCTATCTCATGCGAGCAGAGTATGCGACTGCTGATCAGTTCCGGACTGTAATCCGAGGGAAGGTCTGGATGAGGGCTGCGAGCGAGACCAAAGAGATAACAGAGGAAGAAAATCAGTGAAATCTTTAATAGACCTCTTGCGTAATTCGCTTTGTTTGGAAAAATTCGCAATTAAATGGAATTGCGTAAGAGGTCTAATGATTCTTGCCCTTATTCTTCTCACCTCATGCTTTTCTAGAAGCGCAATCATGACGCGCGAAACTTTTGATAGCATCTCACTGGGAACCCCAATCTCCGATGTCGTTGCGAAAGCGGGCGAGCCCTATGCTATTCATTCTAAAGGCGGTGGGCTTGAAGAGTATGAGTACCATGAGCGTTTTGCCGTCGACAACCAGTTCGTCTCCGAGTACCACTATTTTCTTAAAGTCTCTCAAGGAAAGGTCGTTTCTAAACGGGTTACAAGAGAGAAAGAGCCCGCATACGATCTAATCTACCAAGAAGATCCCAACTACCCCTACATCCCCCTCAAATAATCTGTGAGAAGAGTTACAGGATAAGTAGAATAGGGAAAAATTCTGATCCTGCTTATCTTGCCGCTCCCTTGCTATGCAAGGGGTGATCCTATTTATCCTGTTACTCTTTTTGTTTGATTTTTAAAAAAACTAGAGGATGGCACAAGCGGGGGAAGCTTCTTTCTGGGCTTTCATGCCAGCTTTAAAAGCTTCTAGATGAGATTGAAAAAGTTGTTCCACAGTAAATGAGTGCGAAGAATCACATATTGTGAGTCGAAACTTAAGCTGTTCGCAAGTCTGCCCAGAAGATGAAGAGGGTTCAGTAATTTTAGGGGAAAACTGAGACCCTTCAATGGGCGCCTGCTCTTTGGAAGGGAGTAAGCATCCTAGAAACGCCATGTCAGCATTAGGCGCATCTAGGAAGCAGCGTAAGGGTTGGCTCATGGAATTATGACGCTTTGATTTTGATGTCAACGCCAGCAGCAACAGGCAATACTTTCAGCTTGTCGATCGTGTCTGGAGTTGGGTTGAGGATGTCGAGCATGCGAACGTGAGTGCGCATTTCGAACTGTTCACGCGACTTGCGGTCGACGTGAGGAGAGCGTAGGACTGTAAAGATCTCTCTCTTCGTTGGAAGAGGGATAGGTCCTGCAATTCTCGCACCAGTGCGTTTTGCAGTCTCAACGATATCCGCAGTTGAACGGTCGAGGACTCTTGAATCGTAGCCCTTGAGTCTTATTCTTATCTTCTTCTTGGTCTGCTTTGCCATAACTCTCTTTGTTTTTTGGCTGTGGACAGGCGGCGTAATAGCCGCCTAGCCCTCGCTTATTTTTTCGTAATTTCTTCTTGGATCTTCGCTGGTACACGCTCAAAGTGGCTCGGTTCCATCGTATATGACGCACGACCAGAACTAATAGAACGCAATTGTGTCGAGTAACCAAACATCTCGCTCAACGGAACCTCAGCTTCAATCTCAATAATATTTTTGAGCGTCTGCTGGTTTAAAATCTTGCCGCGTCTGCGGTTTAAGTCGCCGATTACATCACCCATAGAGAGATCAGGTGTGGTTACAACCACTTTCATGATCGGCTCAAGGAGAACCGGTCTGCACTTACGCGCAGCTTCTTTTACGCACATAGATGCGCAAATCTTAAACGCCATCTCGTTCGAGTCGACTTCGTGGTAAGAACCGAAGGTAATTGCCACTTTAACGTCGACAAGGGGATAGCCTGCGAGTACGCCAGTTGTAAGTCCCTCTTCAATCCCTTTAATACAAGGATTGATGTACTCTTTTGGAATAACGCCGCCGACGATCTTACTGACGACTTCGTTTCCTTTGCCCTTCTCGTTCGGCTCGATCTCGATGCAGACGTGCGCGTATTGACCGCGGCCGCCTGTCTGCTTAACGTACTTGGTCTCGTTGTTTCCAGGCTGAGTGATCGTCTCTTTGTATGCCACTTCAGGCTTACCGACGTTCGCTTCTACGTGGAACTCGCGGAACATACGATCTCTTAAGATCTCTAGGTGAAGTTCTCCCATTCCCGCGATAATTGTCTGACCAGTCTCTTCGTTGGTCTGAACGCGGAAGGTAGGATCTTCTTCGGAGAGAGAGCTTAACGCCATAGAGAGCTTCTCACGATCGCCCTTAGACTTAGGCTCAATCGCCATAGAGATTACAGGCTCTGGGAACTCCATCTTCTCAAGGAGAAGAGGGCTGTCCTCAGAGCAGAGAGTATCTCCGGTGCTCGTGTATTTCAAGCCGATGCAAGCTGCGATGTCGCCGGTGAAAAACTCGTCGCGATCTTTACGCTGGTTAGCGTGCATCTCAAGAAGACGAGAGACGCGCTCTTTTTTGTCTTTTGTCGTGTTAATCAGGTTGGTGCCCTTTGTGAGCGTTCCTGCGTAAACACGTACGAATGTGAGTCTGCCCACGTAAGGGTCAGACATGATTTTGAATGCGAGCGCAGCAAGGGGAGCGTTATCGTCTGGCTTGAGCTCCATCGGCTCGCCAGTGTCAATGTTGATCCCTTTAATCATACCGCGATCGAGAGGAGATGGCATCCAGTGCACAACTGCATCGAGAAGCGGCTGAATCCCTTTGTTCTTAAAGGCGGTTCCGCAGAGAACAGGTGTGAACTTGTTGGTGACAACGCCTTTGCGGATAGCTGCATGGATCTCTGCTTCAGTAAGAGAAGCTGGATCTTCCAGAACCTTCATCATGAAGGCTTCATTGCTCTCATCGATTGTTGCGAGCTCTTCTAAAAGAGCAGAGCGCATCTGTTTGCACTTGTCGAGAAGATCTGCTGGAATTTCTGTAGTTGTGTATTTTGCGCCGAGAGTTTCATCGAGGAAGAGGTAAGCCTTCATTGTAACGAGGTCGACCATCCCTTTGAACTCAGATTCAGAGCCAATCGGGCACTGGACTGCAATAGCATTAGCGCCCAGTTTTTCGATCATCGATTTTAAGCTGTT
Organism: Chlamydiales bacterium; assembly: GCA_016185065.1. NCBI lineage: Bacteria > Pseudomonadati > Chlamydiota > Chlamydiia > Chlamydiales > Chlamydiales bacterium. The sequence continues at coordinate 37,765 of JACPOL010000004.1, read as the reverse complement.
GAAGAAGTCTGCGCCAACGCGATCCATCTTGTTGATAAAGGCGATGCGAGGAACTTTATAACGCTCCGCTTGTCTCCAAACAGTTTCAGATTGCGGCTGCACGCCGGCTACCGCGTCGAATACTGCAACTGCTCCGTCGAGAACGCGCAGGGAGCGCTCCACTTCAATTGTGAAGTCGACGTGGCCAGGGGTGTCGATAATGTTGATCTTGGAGTCTTTCCAATAGACAGTTGTGGAAGCAGAGGTGATCGTGATTCCACGCTCACGCTCCTGTTCCATAAAGTCCATGGTGGCAGCGCCCTCGTGAACTTCGCCGAGACGATGGAGACGTCCGGAATAGAATAGAATACGCTCTGTCGTTGTCGTTTTTCCGGCATCGATGTGCGCCATGATCCCGATGTTGCGCACATTCTCTAACTTATCAGTCTCTGATCGCTTGGCCATATCTCTCCCTATCTCGTTACCACTTGTAGTGAGCAAAAGCGCGGTTCGCTTCTGCCATGCGGTGGGTGTCGTCTTTTTTCTTAATTGTCGCGCCCTGATTCTGGTAGCAGTCCGCAAGCTCTGAAGCTAAACCCTCTTCCATAGAACGGCCCGCCTTCTGCTGAGCATGGGCGATGATCCAGTTCGATGCCATTGAAGTGCGTCTATCTGGAGAGATCTCGACAGGCACCTGGTAGGTTGCGCCGCCGATTCTGCGAGATTTTACTTCAAGTGTGGGTTTCGCATTTTCAAGCGCTTGTTCGAATGCTGTCAAAGGATCTTCAGCTTTCACGCGTTTTACGAATTTGTCGAGCGCATTATAAAAAATGCGACGAGCTGTAGTTTTCTTGCCGTCTTTCATCACTTTGTTGATGAACTTAGCAATCATGTGACTGCCATAAACGGGATCTGGAGCGGTCTCTCTTTTTACTGCGCGACGTCTACGTGACATCTACTCTTCCTCGCGTTGCAAGTTGGGAAAATTGGAAATTATTTCTTAGGACGTTTTGCCCCGTACTTCGATCTGCTCTGTTTGCGGTCTTTTACAGCCGCACAGTCCAGCGTTCCGCGGACGATATGGTAGCGAACGCCTGGAAGATCCTTTACACGACCGCCTCTAACGAGAACGATACTGTGCTCTTGGAGGTTGTGGCCCTCACCGCCGATATAGGCGATAACTTCTTGACCGTTAGAAAGACGCACCCAAGCGACCTTTCTAAGCGCCGAGTTAGGCTTCTTGGGAGTTTTAGTTTTCACTTGGAGGCACACACCCCTTTTTTGAGGGCAGTGCTGCAGTGCAGGGGATTTTTTGCGCTTTTTTCTCACTGCGCGTCCGTCGCGGATCAGCTGATTAATGGTGGGCATTGAGCCTCTCTCCTCATAAAAACATAAGATAACCGGCGAATATATCCTGACACTGAATTATTTGCAAAAACTAATCCTTTCCCCTGCTAAAACTACCGCTCTGGGCCCCGATAGAGGCCTCGAGAGTCGCTGTGTTTCTCGGCTAATAGAGAGAGCCCTCATCGAAAAAATAGATGTAAAAAATAAATTTAAATGAGGTAAACAGAGTCTTAAGCTCCAAATAATAGGAGAGCGATGCATCGCCATTTTCTCATAATTCTGCTCTTTCTTCTCTCTTTTGCAGATAGGGGCACCTCCTATGAAAGGTCTCTGAATCGAGGGGATATCCGCCCTACGATGCAGCAGATGCTCAGCTATCACGTGGAATTTAAAGAATTTTCTCCACTCATTGCTCGACGTTCATTTAAATTATTTTTAGAGCAGTTTGATCTGGAGAGAAGCTACCTCCTACAAGATGAAACCCGCAGATTTTTAGAGCTTTCAGATAGGGGCGCTGAAGAGGTTGTCGAGTCCTACTATAATGATGATTATAAAGAGTATGCCCACCTCAATGCCACTATTGCAAAAGCAATCGAACGGGCTCGCGAGGTGCGCGAAGAGGTTGAAAGGGAGCTCATCCTAACTGTAGATCAGCCTAGCGCAGTGCCAGGGGAGTCCTATTTAAACCAGGCCGCCTCTGAAGATGAGCAGAGAGAGCGCATCCGAAAAAAACTTCTCCGCTTTCTTTATGCAGAAAAACGCCAAACGCCTGGGATGCCCTGGACGATCGAACGACGAGCCAAGATCTTCGCTTTTTTAGAAAAGCGATTAAGACGTTATGAAGAGGCTTATCTATCAGGAAAGAAGGGAGAGCACTACCTCGCTACACACATTCTGAAAGCGATGGCGAAGAGTTTAGATGCCCATACCGCATTCTTTAGCCCTGAAGAGGCGTTTGAAATGCGTACGAGCTTAGAGAAGCAGTTTGAAGGTGTCGGCGTTGTCTTAAGGGAGGATGTCGAAGGTGTAATCATTGTCGATCTAATTAAAGGCGGCCCGGCAGAGAGATGCGGCATGATTGCGCCTGGAGATTTTCTCGTGGAAATCGATGGGAAGTCTGTGGTCCAAGACCCTTATGAAGAGGTCCTTGAAAAGCTGAAAGGCGACGGGCGAAAAGAGGTTGCTCTGGGAGTTAAGCGCTTTTTGAATGGAGGGGATGAGAGGCTCCTGCGTGTGAATTTAAAACGCGAAAAGATCGTGATGCAGAGCGAGCGTTTAAGCGCAGTTGCTGAGGCCTTTGGAGATGGGGTTATTGCGAAGATTACACTCCCCTCCTTCTATGAGAGCGATGAGGGTTCCAGCTGCGAAAGAGACATGAGAGAGGCGCTAAGACGTTTGAAAGTGAATGGAAAGATCCGCGGAGTCGTTCTGGACCTTCGCGAGAATTTGGGCGGATTCCTAAATCAAGCGGTTAAGGTAGCAGGGCTCTTTATCAATAGCGGAGTCATCGTGATCTCCAAGTATGCTCAAGGCGAGCTCCAGTACCTTCGAGATATCGATGGAAGAGTCTATTATACCGGCCCTCTTCTTGTTCTCACATCAAAGGCCTCAGCTTCAGCCGCCGAGATCGTCGCACAGGCTCTCCAAGACTATGGAACAGCTCTCGTCGTCGGCGATGAGAGGACCTATGGTAAAGGGAGCATCCAGTATCAGAATGTTACGGAGAGGGGTCCTTCAACCTTCTTCAAAGTGACTGTCGGTAAATATTACACCGTCTCCGGAAGATCCACTCAGATTGAAGGGGTAAAAGCCGATATCGTCGTTCCTACCGCTTACTCCGTATATAAGATCGGCGAGCGCTATCTAGAATATCCTTTAAAAAATGACCGCCTTCCCTCGGCTTATGTCGAGCCCGCAAGCGAGCTGGACAAGAAGAAAGAGCACTGGTGGCAGAGGTCGCTTCCCCAAACACAAAAGCAGTCCTTCTGGACCCAGATCTGTCCTCTCCTGAAAGCCAACAGCGCTCAGCGCTTAGAAAAGAGCAAAAACTTTCAGACCTTCTTAAAAAGCCTTAAAGCTGACACCCCCCTCCAGAAAAAAGAGAACTGGGGCGATGCCGATCTGCAGATGAACGAAGCTGTCAATATTCTCAAGGATATGATCATCGAGCAGAGCAAGGCCTCTTAAACTATCCCCCGCTTAATAAGGATTGCAGAAAATGTCGGGGATTCCTATGTTAATTGATCCATTTTAACAGGAATCTTCCTGTTTTTCTATGGCCAGATAGCTCAGTCGGTAGAGCAGAGGACTGAAAATCCTTGTGTCGCTGGTTCGATTCCAGTTCTGGCCACATTTTCCTTAAAAAACTTGAACGAAAGCAAGCCAACAGCTTGGCTTGCGTCTGGAATCGAAGTGAAGGTTGCTTGCGACCGAACCGGCGGGCACCGGGTTCACAGTTCTGGCCAATCAAAACCCCGCTTTTGCGGGGTTTTTTTGTGCCTGAAAGCAGGCGAACGGTTTCGCTTCTGTGCTTATCCTGATGCAAAGTTTTTTATTTGACTGAAACATACTACAGTGTAGTATATGTTGGTATGAAAAGACGCATCACTTTATCCAGATGTTTTGAGAAGGAAATAGGTGAGCTAATCAGAAAGAGAAGAGTTTTTCATGAAGATTATGAAGCTCTTAAAAAGAAGATAACGGAGTATCCTGATTTGGGTGACGTTATCTCAGGAACTGGGGGCGTTCGAAAGGTTCGTTTAAAATCCTCTTCCAAAGGAGCGAGGGGAGGATTTAGAGTGTGTTATTTTGAAGATGTCGCTAACGCGGAGATTTTTTTGATCTTCGTATATGGAAAGAATGAAAAAGAAGACCTCTCTTCTGGTGAGAAAAAAGTATTGAAGGAGTTTACCGATGAAATCAAAAAAAGATAAAAGCGGAAGCAGGCTTTTTGAAGGCTTGAAAGCAGGTCTTGAAGATGTCATCGCATACAAAAAAGGTAAGCTCACTCTTACTTCTGAAGAAATTGAAATTCCTGAGCCCCCAGCTATATATAGAGCGAAGGATGTCAAGAGGATTAGGGCAGCTAGAAGATATTCTCAGTCGATCTTCGCAAAAGTTCTTAATGTAAGTGTTAAGACCGTTCAGTCATGGGAATCAGGCGAAAGATTTCCAAGCCATGCGGCTCTTCGCCTTCTTCAAATTGTCGATGAGGGCATCTATCCGCATCAAAATCCAAGAAGGCGTGTTCATTAGCAGAGGCGGTAAAAAGGCGAGAATTGTCTTACTGCGGTTTTGCCTTATCAATCCTCTCTCGTCGATCATAGTTCTGCTATAGCCTCCTCACTCGGACCCCTGCCGCTTTTATCTAACTTTGCCTCGCAAGCGCCACTTATCATCTTTTTACCGCTCCTGTTAATAGCTTATCGCTAGCAGAAAAGTGAGTTTGCCCAAGCTCGCCGTTTTTCCATTTACAAATTTGAGATAAGCGATCTACTGTCTCACGCCAATAGACCTCTTTTTACGAGCAAATGGAGTTTCGAAAGAGGTCTAATTTATTATATTGGAGGAGAGTGTGGCAGGTTCAACAACATCAGTGGGAGCTTCAAAAGTAGCAGGTGCGAGCTCTTCAGAAGGAACTTGTCAGTTTGATCTGATAGTGCTTCCTAGGGTTGCATGCACGCTCTCTATTGAGGTGATCAAAAACAGAGTGTTTCCCGGAATGAAAACATCCGATCTGCCGAGATATTGGTCAAGATGGACGGCAAAAACTGAGAGCATGGTGTATCACACCACTCTTCACATAACTGTTCCAGGAAGTGCAACCCAAGTTAAGTTTGCTGTCCATACAGAGAAGGCGCGCAACAGCGCATCGCATACGATCTATCGAGGCGAGAAGATCCCATTCGCGTCGAGCGGCATTGAGGTGTACGAGTATACATGCTCAGTAAATGGTTGTCAGAATGACATTTTCACTCATGATGTAACTAAAATTGAAAAGCTTGTTTCTAAAAGTTCCCGCAATCTGACGATTATTATCGGCGATACGTCCGAGTCTAAAGCTGTTTCAGTGCCTGCCAAAGGTGCAGTAGAAAAAAAGACGGAAAGCAAGAGAGCATCTTGAGCAGAGTTTTTGGATTTACAAATTCTCGATAAGCGATCTACTATCTTCGGGCGATTAATAACTTAATAACAACGGAGGTAAGTATGTCAGCAGGTTCAGCAACAAGTTTAGGCGCAGGTGCAGGTGCAAAAACAGAAGTTCAGGGTCTTTCAACTGCAAGCTCTTCTCAGGAGAGTTTTCAGTTTGATCTCATCGTATTTCCAAAAGTCGTCTGCAGACTTTTTTTCGAGGTGATCAAATTCAAGCAATCTGCATGTGTAAAAAAGGGTGATTGGTGTAAGTGGGAGGTGGCAAGTCAGTCTATTGGGAAGCCCACCACTCTTCACGTAACCGTGCCAGGAAGCGCAACTTCAGTTAAGTTTGTTGTTCACACAGACGGCGCGCAAAACACTTCACAGACGATCTTTCGAGGAGAGAAAATTCCATTTTCAGCTCGTGCTATTGAGGTGATTGACAACTCCTATGCAGGTCAAACTAAGAATGGGATCATAGATCATAGTAATGGTATAGACGCAGCTAGAAAGGCTCTTCCAAAAGATGCTGCAGAGCAGACGATTGTAGTCGATCCAGTCCGCCATCTCACTAAGACAGATCCTTATGCTTATGATAAAGCGTATTGGGACTCCTTTAGAAGTCCTGCAGAAAGAGCGGTTAGAGAGATGGACGCAGAGAGAGCGAGGGAAAGAGCGGCAGCCTCCAAGGATAGAAAGGCGGATTCTGATGACGATTCAGAATCTGGTCTTGGTTTAGCGTCTGCTTCGGGTGCCGGAGGGAAGCCGGTAGAAGAGGAGGTCGAAGCTCTGGCAGATTCTTGGGAAGGTAAGGGCGATAGCAAGACAGCTTAAGCTAAGAGACTGTTAGCGGAAATGTTCATTTGAGGGGCAATTCGATTTTTTGGAGTGGATTACTTTTGGAGAGCGACAGCAACTTAAATCAAGTTGGTGAGCTCGAAAAATTAATCCGAACAAAAAAGAAATTGAACAGCAAATGAAAACTTCCGTTAACGGTCTCTAAGAAGCCGCAGATAAAACTCCGTTTTACAAAATCCACAGCTTGTGAGAGTTTTGGGAAAACGGAGGACCTATGAAGAAGATGCGCGCGGTGCAAGTTAGTCGACCTAATGGACCTTTAGAGCTGGTAGAAAGGGATATACCCGAGCCGCCAGCGGGTAGCGTAAGAATTAAGGTGCAGGCGTGCGGTGTCTGTCATAGCGACTGTTTTGCCAAAGAGGGAACTTTTCCTGGAATCCAGTATCCTAGAGTGCCTGGACACGAGGTTGCTGGAGTCATCGATAGCGTAGGCCCGGGTGTTGTCACTTGGAAACCGGGGCAGAGGGTAGGAGTTGGCTGGCATGGTGGCTACTGCACGCGGTGCACTCCCTGTCGCCATGGGGACTTTGTCAATTGCAGCAATATGAAAGTGTGCGGCATCTCCTATGATGGTGGATACGCAGAGTATATGATCGCCCCGATAGAAGCGCTCGCTCTGATTCCAGAGGAGCTCTCTGCTGTGGAAGCAGGTCCATTAATGTGTGCGGGCATTACCACTTTTAACGCTCTTAGAAACAGCGGAGCCCGAGCTGGCGACTCTGTTGCTATTCTCGGAGTAGGCGGACTAGGCCACCTGGCCGTTCAGTTCGCTGCCAAGATGGGTTTTAATACCATCGCGATTGCTCGAGGTAAGGACAAAGAGGCTCTGGCTAAAAAGCTGGGAGCGCGCCACTACATCGATAGTCAAACTCAAGACCCTGCTCAAGAGTTAACCAAGCTCGGAGGCGCCAAAGTCATCCTCTCTACAATCACTAATGCTAAAGCAATACAAGCCCTTTTAAACGGTCTCTCTATCAACGGAAAACTGATTATCGCCGGTGTGGCAGACGCTCCTCTAGAAGTACAACCTATGTGGCTGATCGCAGGAAGTCGTACGGTGGCTGGTTGGGCCTCCGGAACGGCTATGGATTCACAAGAGACAATGGACTTTAGCGCGCAAGCCGGCATCCGCTCGATGAATGAGGTCTTCCCTCTAGAAAAAGCAACGGAAGCTTACGACCGGATGATGAGTGGCAAGGCTCGCTTCCGCGTTGTCCTCACCACCGGTCAGTAGTATCTGCGGGTTACCGCTCTATCTGTAACCGCCAGTGATGAATAGCGATTCGCCAGTAATCCATGACGCGTCATCTGAGGCGAGAAAGAGAGCTGCCTGGGCGATGTCTTGCGGCTTTCCAATTCTTCCAAGAGGAGTTCTCTGCTCGATCTCTTTGCGGAATTCGCTCTCGACAATGCCCATCGCGTGGGTTCCCTCTGTCTCTATCAATCCGGGATTAATGCTATTAACGCGAATTTTGCGCGGGCCCAGCTCTCTTGCGAGCGATCTAGTAATGGCATCGACAGCGCCTTTTGTCCCGCTATAAATCGATGTTCCAGGAGGGGAGTCGATGCTCACAATCGAACTGATGTTTAATATCGTTCCTCCTCGTGAGCCAAATTTTTTGATAGCTTCTTGAGAAGCAAGAATTAGACCAAGTACGTTTAGATCAAACATCTTGTGAAATTGTTCGGCGGTGTTCTCCTCGAGAGAGAGGAAATTATAGATGCCCGCATTGTTTACGAGGATATCGAGCTTGCCAAACGCCTTCTCTGTTTCGGAAAAGAGGCGCTGAATCTCCTTTTGGTTTGCCATATTAGCTTGGATAGCAAGTGCCTTGCCTCCGTTCTTCTCAATCTCTTGCACGACTCTGCCGGCATCTTCTTTGCTAGAAGAGTAGTTTACAACCACCGTGGCACCTTCACTTGCGAAAAGGCGAGCGATAGAAGCCCCGATTCCTTTGGATGCGCCTGTTACGACTGCGATCTTACCTGCTAGCTTCTTAGACATGTTTTGTCTCCTTGATGTTATTTTGGTCGCGACCAATTTAACATAGGCGTTAAATTGGTCGGATGCAAGTTGTTTGTAAATAGCCAGTTAGAATTTATAGGCTAGCTGGAAGTTCACATTCTGGTCGGAGTACTGGCCTTGAAATTCGCCGTTATAACGCAGGGTAGCTGCCATTCTCTCTTCGAGGAAGAGGGTTGTGAGACCTGCGCCTGCGCCAAAGAGGCTTCTGTTGGGCTTCATCCCAAACACCTCAAATGGTAATCCCGTTCCAATCAGTCTAGTCGTATATTTCTCACCGCGGTAGCGCACCTCGCGGATCCAGCTGAATTTTAGATCGGGAACAAACTTCCACTTTGTGAAGGCGAAGCAGCGCGCAAAGCCAAGTCCAAGTTCGTTGCGTAGCATGTTGGAGACTTTTGAGCTCACAGCGAGGTTGAGGCTTCTAGCTCCTGTTTCGGAGAATGCCTTCTCATGCAAGTAGATGTAGTCGAGAGAGTCGAATGGGCGGATCTCAAATTTTTTAATCGAAAAGAGGAGGCCCGCTTCTAAGTGCGCATCATATTCAACGCCCGTGTGGTCGCTTTCTGCAGTACGGTCCATGAACTCGATCTCGCGGTCGACCCCATACCAGTTGTAACCACCGAGAAGAGAGGCGTTAGCATAGGCATACTTACTAAACCAGGCGGCGTAGATGTCGGCATAGAGGGTATTAATGGAGGCATCGCCTCTGGAGGCCTTCCAATCGAGAGCTGTATAGGTGTAGGCGGTGCTTGCTCCAACAAAGAAGTGGTTCAGGCAGCCATATTCGACCCCTGCAATCATTCCCCCCGTATTAGCTCTGAAGCCCACCTGATCTTCGATAGCATCTTGCCTCTGAAAATCTGCGAGAATATCGCCCCAGAATGTCCACTGTTTTTGAGGTGCACAGCCGCCTGAGCAGGAGGTCTCGTAGAGCTGGAGCATGCGGTCTGAGATTGCTTGAGTAACGCGCGTGCTATTGTTCTCTTGTGCGATGGCTAGAGCATTCAGAGCGGAGGGCTGCATCTGATCTAGCGCATCTGCGTAAGCGTCTCCACTAAGCCCTTGCAGCACACCCATAACGTTGCTGAGATCGCTTCCAAAAGCGGGATTTAGCTGATCTAAAATGCCCGCAACGGTCTTCGCATCGCCGGAAAGCGTCTTTTCCATAAAATCGAACTCAGCTAGAAGCAGCTGGATCTCGTTGGTGAGATAGTTCACTTGGAAGACGTGGCCAGGAAGCATTCCCGCAACAGCGAAGTGTGTCGGAGTTGTAAAGCCGCTCTCAGCTGTGATAATCGTGTAGAGGGCTCCGTTGTTGTAAATCACTCCATTATCAAAAGTCAGTTCGAGTACTGCTCCATTATTGATCGTCACAGTTCCCGCACCCAACCCATTCTGTGCTTCGATTTGAGAAGATAGATTCTCTCCCACTTCGATCTGGGTGATCGATCCTGCATTTGCCACATAAGAGCCCACAGCAAGCGAGCCGATCGAGTTGCCAGGCGCTACTTTCCCATTGTTATTTACAACGCCAAACGCCACCCCCGATCCCGAGAGTGTTCCGCTTGGTCCAACAGAGAAGCTGCTTCCGAGGGAGCCGTTTATGGCTAAATTTCCCTCATTCACAGCGATCGCACCAGAGAAGCCAGGATTGACGCTCGTGATATTCATTCTACCGAGACCGACTTTCGTTAAGTTTCCTGGACCTGTTAGAGGACCTGCAATCACGGTATTTGCATTGGAGCTGCCTGTAGTTAACGTATTGCCTTGAAATAGAATCGATCCAGAAGCGTCGCTTCCAATGGAGCCAATGGCATTGCTTCCATCTAAACGGAATATACCTGGGCCATTTGTTTGAAAGTCTAAATTAGAGCCGATTGCTCCTACTGCGGGGAGTGCAAGGATGCCATCATCTATTATAAGTGTCCCGACGTAGGAGCTAGAGTTTGAAGGTGAGAAGATCCAGGTGCCCGAGCCAACTTTTGTGAAGTTTGCCGCGCCATTCAGGATCCCCGAGAAAGTTGTATTATTGCTGTTTGCACCCACGGTAACTGTAAGAAAATCATTAAATGCTATTATTCCCGTTGCATTACCTGCGATTGATCCAAATGTATCGCTGCTAAAGAGGCTCACAGTTGCATTTGAGTTGACTGTGAGAGCAGAGTTTCCCCCTGAATGGTCTCCTAAAAAAAATGCTTTTGTATCAGTTCCGCTAAGAGTGATAGTTGCATTTCCGGCGGACGAAGATTCTTGAAAGCTCAGAGAGGCGCCATTTGTTAAATTAAGAGAAGCGCTACTTGCAGTAGTAGAATCTGTAAAGACCAGTGATGAAGAGTTTGCAGTAATGGTGGAGCTTCCTGCCGAGGAGGAGTCTACTATGAGAAGTCGGGCACGGTTGGAAAGATTGACGTTTGCGCTTCCCAGAGTTGCGCTGTTTTCTAACACCATAGTGCTGGTATTTGTCGGACTACCTGTAACGTTATAGGTAATAAGCCCAGTTCCTGAAGCATCTGCAGATGAGCTTCCTGAAAATTGAATCTGGGCCTGAATTCCACTGTTAAATGTCTGACTTGCAGCGCCTACGTCTGCGGTGATGCCCGCTTGCAGCATTCGAAGAGCGCTTGAGGTTGTAGGTGATCCTGCGATGGCAAATGTGTAGGAGGGAGCTGTGTTGGCAAAGTGAAACTCTCCAACGTTGAAGAAAGCCGGAGTTGCAGTGGGAGAGAGCTGGAGAGCGGTTATTGTGGAGGTGGAAAAACGTCCCACATCGGAACTTCCCGGGGGGCTATTTGTGCTCCAGTTGGAACCATTTCTTATGTCATTAGTTGAAGGAGTTGCTTTCCAACTTGTGGTTACTGTCTCTGCGGGGAAGGTGATCCCCAGGAGAGCGAGAGTGGCGATGCTAAGCGTAAAATTTTCTATCCGGTTTCTGGCCATTAGAGCTACCTCAATTTTTTACACACAGTAGATGGAGTCACCATTTACAGTAAATTTTTTGTTTTATTCTTTTAGAAGTTGCTAACCTTTTTTTGCTGTCGTATAATTTACCCCCTATGAATCGACTTAAAGAGCTCAGATACCTATTTCTTATCTTCGTGATCTTTATCGCGGCGTGCATTGAGACGGATATCTTCTTGCCTGCGCTTCCCGATATGATGAGCCACTTCTTCGTTTCAGAGGGGGCTGTTCAGGGGCTGCTTACCTGGAATTTCATCGGGATCTGCCTAGCGGGGCCGCTCTATGGTCCAGTCTCCGACTCTTTTGGACGGAAGAGGCCTCTCATGATCGCTCTTGCGACATTTTTAGCGGGAAGCCTGCTCACTCTCTTTGCTTCGAGTTTCAATGAGATGCTCTGGGGCCGCATCCTTCAGGGACTTGGAAGCGGCGGCTGCTTCACGCTTGGAACGGCGATCATTTTCGACGCCTTTCAGAAGGAGAACGCTGTAAAGGCGATTAACAAGCTGAACATGGCTATTCCAATAATCATGGCAGGAGCTCCCATGCTCGGAGGCTATCTCAATCAGAGCTACGGCTTCCGTTCAAACTTTCTCGCAATCGTCCTCTTTGTCTTGGTGAGCTTTTTTGTTTCGCTCTTCTTTTTTGAAGAGACGCTCCCCAAAGAGAAGAGAGCACCGCTCAAAGTTAAAGCGATCGCAACCGATTTTAAGCTGGCGTTAACATCGCTCGCTTTCTGGCAGATCACCTTGATGATCAGTTTTGTCTTCGCAGGATACATCGCCTTTCTCTCTAACACCTCTGTTCTCTTTGTTCTTGAGCTGGGTGTGAGTAAAGCGGCCTTTCCCTTTTTCCAAGCTGCGATTTTAGGAGGCTGGGTTGTTGCGGGACTTCTCCTCAATCGCATCATTGCAAAATGGGGCACTATCAAGATCAAAAGAGCGGGGACTCTCCTTTTTGCAATCGGTGGGGTGGCGATCGCGATTGCTGCGCTTGTTGCGCCGCGCAGCGCCTACCTTCTAACTAGTGGAATGGTCGTCTACGCATTTGGTGCAAACTGGCTCATCGGACTCTACTTCCCTGAAGGCATGGAGATTCTTCCAAACATCAAAGGGATCACAGCGAGCTTCATGACAAGTGCGCGCCTGCTCATCGCCGCCTTCGTAGTAGGGCTGACAAGCGCCCTCTACAATGCGACCATCTATCCTCTTGCCATCCTCATCTTTGGCACTGTCGCCTTCGTCCTGCCTCTTCTCATTTCTTATGAGAGACGGCGCGCAAAGATTGCCGCGGAGCTAATTTAATATTTTCTTTTTTATTCCAACTAGAGCAAAATCTATTTTTTAAAAATGGAGGGGCTCTCGCATGAACTCTAGAATATTCGCATCGTCGCTGATGGCTTTAGTCGCTCTATCAGGTGCGCTTATCGCAGCAGATGCCAAGGCTTATGTTCCCACCTCTAACAACAGCGTAATAGTAATCGACACAGTAACCAACGCAATTGTGGCCACGATCGACGTCGGTGATAGTTGCGAGATTGCTGCGGTCACTCCAGATCAGAGCAAGGTCTATGTGGCCTTGGATGGCGGATCTGTAGCTGTCATCGACACGGCAACAGATACACTCATCACAACAGTCGCTGTGGGAGGTCTGCCTCTTGATCTTGCGATTAATGCAAGTGGAACGGAAGTCTATGTGCCTAATTTCAGCACTGGCGATGTAAGTGTTATTTCGACAGCTACTAACGCAGTAATTGCAACAGTAACGGTAGGTGCTGCTCCAGGTTTCGTGGTCATTACTCCAAACGGCACGGCCTACATTCTTAATAACAACAGCGTGAGCGTTATATCTCCAACGACACATGCCGTTATCGCAACGGTTGCGGTGAGTACAAGTCCCATTTCTATAGCAGCTTCTCCCGATGGATCTCATGTCTATGTTGGGAATGGTGCCGGTTTTAATAATGTCAGCGTTATCTCTACAGCAAGTAACAGTGTGGTAGCAACAGTTGATGTAGGTCAGGCGCCAGAATATATTGCGCTTACTCCTGTGACTGGAGCATTCGCTTATGTAGAGAATTCGCTCGGTAATAGCGTGAGTGTGATCGACACTGCGATAAATAGCGTGGTCGCAACCATCGATTTGGGTGCTGGTACTGGACCTGTTTTTGCTATCTTCCATGGAACGGATCTGTATGTGTCAGATAGAAGCACAAATCAAGTGAGTGTGATCTCGACGACAAGCAATACGGTCACAGCCACAATTGGTGTAGGCGCTGGTCCGCAGGGGTCGGCAATTACTCCCGATGGAAGCGAAGTTTACGTTACAAACCTCTCCAATCCCAGTCCGAGTGTAAGTGTGATCTCAACAGCAAGTAATGCGGTCATTGCAACAATTCCTTTTGCAACGGGAAGTTTTCCTTTCAATGTTGTGATAGCTGGCGGCTCCTCTCCCTCTCCTGCTCCTTCCTCTCCTACATCTGCGAGCGCAAAAGCCGAACATGATATTTTTCTTTCAGAGGCCGACTACTTCATTGTGCTCAAATGGAGCGCAAGCCCTTCAACAGATGTCACACACTATCTCATCTTCAGAGATGGCAAGCAGATCGGCTCTGTTTCCAGCAGCGCACCCCTCACATTTGAGGATCACAATCGCAAAAAAGGCAAGACCTACACCTACGGCATCGTAGCTGTAAATAGCTCAGGATTCGAGAGTGATCCTGTAACTGTGACGATCAAAGCCCACTAGAAAAAAGAAAAAGATCTTACACAGAGATCACAGAGACACAGAGGGGGAGGAGAAGAAAATTGCCGCGAAGCGGCAGAGCATCCATCTTTTCTGCGGAGAGCAGAAAAGATGATCTTCTCCTCTTTCTCTGTGATCTCTGTGTAATTCCCCGTGATTCCTTTTTAGGGGGTGAGAGCGAGTGCGGGGCAGACGAGCTCTTCCACAGCGGCGAGCAGCGGCTTTAAGCCCTGTGCCTCGAGAGAGGAGATCTCAAAGATGGTTTTAGGATTGCCGTTGAACTGCTCACGGAAGCGAGCGATCTGCTCTTCTGCGCCTTCCATGTCGATCTTATTCAGAGCAACGAGGGAGGGCTTCTCTAGAAGCTTTGGATCGTAAGAGCGGAGCTCTTCACGTAATATCTCATAGTCGCGAACTGGATCTCTTCCTTCAAAACCGGAGACGTCTATCACAAAGAGCAGGACGCTCGTGCGCTCGATGTGTTTCAAGAAGGAGAGGCCGAGGCCGCGGTCTTCATGTGCGTCTTCGATAATGCCAGGAATATCAGCGACGAGGATGCGCGAGTAGTTGCTAAGTTCGATGTAGCTGAGGTTTGGAAAGAGGGTAGTAAAAGGATAAGCACCGATCTTTACGCGGAGCTTAGTGATCTTTGACATTAAGGTTGACTTACCCGCGTTGGGGAAGCCGACTAGGCCAACGTCTGCGATGAGCTTAAGCTCGAGCTCGATCTCTCTGCTCTCTCCTTCAGTCCCTTCTGTGCAGATATTTGGAGCTTGGTGAGTGGGGGAGCGGAATGAGGCGTTACCCCTTCCTCCTCTTCCTCCTCTGCAGGCGATCCACTCCTGCTTATCTTCTGTGAAATCAAAGAGGACTTCTTTAGTGCGAGCGTCTTTGACGAGAGTTCCACAAGGGACATTAAGAACAAGGCTCTTCCCGTTGTGACCCTGCTTGTGAGCTCCTCCGCCCGCGCCTCCATTCTCCGCTTTGATGATGCGGCGATTTCTGAAGCCTTCGAGAGAGGTTTCTTGATTGTAGGCGCGTAGAACAAGGGAAGCTCCCTTGCCGCCGTTGCCCCCAGAGGGGCCGCCTTTAGGGATATACTTCTCCCGTCTCCAGGCGACGACGCCATTGCCTCCCTTGCCGGCGGAAAGGGTAAGTGTGACTGAGTCGATGAACACGGGTTAACTTATATGTTATTAGGTTGTAGCAGGAACCACGGAAACAAAAGTCCGATTGCTCTTGCGGAATGCAACCAAGCCGTCTACGAGTGCATAGAGAGTATAGTCTCTACCTACACCGACGTTCTTGCTCGGGTGCCATTTTGTGCCATTTTGGCGAACGAGGATGCTTCCCGCTGTGACGAATTGGCCTGCTGTTGCCTTAATGCCAAGACGTTGTGCGTTAGAGTCGCGTCCGTTACGGGTAGAACCCTGACCTTTCTTATGTGCCATGAGAAGCCTCTGTTAACCTTCGATGTCTGTAATCTTTACGCGGGAGTAGCGCTGGCGGTGTCCCACCTTGCGTCTGATTCCTTTGCGACGTTTGTATTTGAACGCGATGACTTTAGGTCCGCGTACTTCCTGGATCAGCTCGCCGACAACACGTGATTTTGCAACGTGTGGAGCGCCGATTTTTACTGAAGAGCCGTCATTGAGTAGAATGACGTTCTTGAACTCTACTTTACCGCTAGAAGGAGGTGTAAGTAGCTCTACGTCAATGAGGTCGCCTTTCTCAACGCGGTACTGTTTTCCACCTGTTTCGATGATCGCGTACATTTAAATCTCCTCTCTAAGAATAGAAAAAGCATCATACTCTAGCCGCAGATTCCTAGTCAACTCTCTATTCTTAATGTGGGGTGCCGAAGCTCTTTCTCTTTGTGTATAATTAAGTTAATTATAATTTTTTTAAATTAACCTAAATTAATTGATTAATAATTAAACTATTTCATAATATAAAAATAAGGGAACGGATATTAATCATATCTAAACGAGGGGTGTTGTTATGAAGAGATTCTCTAAGCGAAAGTCTTCAAAAGTGACATTTAAGACTCACCGTAAGCACAAGAGCAAGAACATGAAGAAGGGCGAAGAGAATGCAATGAGCATCTTCTCCCATAGATATTATAGCTAACAGGAATAAACCCATTTAAGGAGAAATTGTATGAAAGCTAGCAGAAAAAGAAGAACAACAAGCAAAAAATCTAGACCAGCAAAAAGACGCGGTGCTTGGAGCAATTTCTGGCACAAATTAATGGGATAACTCACCTCTCTCTTTTTTTACGAAGAAGAGAGAATGAGTAGAAGCAGGCGGCGGTAAGTGAGATGGTGGCTCCCGGAGGCCAGTTCAGCAGATAGGAAGCTGTTGTTCCTGTTATGCTGAAGAGGCATCCGAAACCGATAGCAATGAGCATCATTAGGCCCATGCGATGGGTCATCTCACTTGCCATAGCCGCAGGTATGGCGAGCATTGCGATCACCAGAATGGCTCCAACGACTTGAATCAGAATCACGACCGAGATAGCGACAAGCGCTAGCAGAAGTAGGTAGATTGCGCGGATATTGATGCCCTGAAGTAGGGCCTGCTCCTCATCAAAACAGACAGCGACAAAACGACGATGGAAGATCGCAACGAGTGCGATCGTGATGAGGTCGAGTCCGAATAGAAGCTGTAGATCAGAACTGCTGACCCAGAGGATATTTCCGAAGAGGAAGTTCATCAGTTCTACATTATACCCTGGCGTCAGGGCGATAAAGATCACGCCGATGGCCATACCCGTAGACCAGAGAGTTGCGATGACGGTATCCTCTCTCTGTCTGTATTTTAGGTGGATCCAGCCGATCAAAAGAGCCGAGAGAAGCGCTGCGAAGAGTGCCCCATGGAGTGGAGTGAGCCACTCGATTCCCAAGACACGTCTTAGCCAGAGGCAGACGCCCATTCCCCCTAGGACAGAATGGGCGATGCTGCCGCTGATGAATACGATGCGCTTACTGACGACATAAGACCCGATAATTCCACTGGTAATCGATGCCGCGAGCCCTGCCAGCAGGGACATCAGCAGAAAGGGGTGTGTCTGAAAGATATCCAGAAAGGTCATGTTGGGCGCCGCAAGGGGTTCGAGGGGTTAAGGAGAGGTGAGTGGTAGAGCCCTACAGAGAAGTGTTCGCACACCTGCTTGGGTGTGTAGGCTGTCAGAGTGCGGTGGATGCAGATCATGCGATCCGCCTTTTCAATAATACCCTGCAGATCATGCGTAACCATCAGAATCGTCATCGATTTTTTTAAATCGAGCAGAAGAGAGTGAATGCGCCCTTCCGCTTCCGGGTCGACGCTCGCTGTTGGCTCATCCAAAATCAGCAGGTCTGGATCTGAGACAAGAGCGCGTGCTATCAGCGTGCGCTGCGCTTGACCTCCAGAAAGAGTTCCAAATGCCTGATGCTGCTTATCTAAAAGACCTACTTTATCAAGAGCTTGAAGAGCCTTCTCTTTCGACTCCTTCGGAAGGGCTCCCCAGGCTGTCTGTTTTGAGAGACACCCCATCAGTACGAGATCGAGAACTGAGAGGGGGAACTGTCTGTCGAACTGCGCTGCCTGAGGTACGTAGCTTATCGAGCCTCTCGCTCTCTTTGGGCTAGTTCCAAAAATGCGAATCTCTCCCGCATCTGGTTCTAAAAACCCCATCACTAACTTTAAAAAGGTGGTTTTTCCCCCGCCATTCGGGCCGAAAATAGCTACGAATTCGCCATTGAGCACAGAGAGGTTGACCCCAGACAAGATGGGCCTCTTCTCATAGCTAAAGCTAAGATCTTCAATTTCAATGGCGTTGTGAGACATTCTGCTCGGTATCTGCTTCTGCGAGGATTCTTGCGAGTTTGTGCAAATTTTCAAAATAGTCCCGAGCATACGGATCGATCTGAAAAATAGGCAATCGAAGTTTTTTTGCAACCAGCTCGGCGGCCTTTGTGGAGTATTGGCCTTGAGTGATCACGCAACGAGCCTGAAGGGAGCCCGCCTCTTTCAATGTAGTTGCAATTTTCTGCGGAAGCGCCTCTTTCCCTTCGTCCTCAATCGCTAGCTGCACTAGGTTGTAGTCCTGACAGAAGTATCCAAAAGCTGGATGGGAGACGAGAAGCGCTCTACCTTTTAATGGAGAGAGTAGAGTCGCCATCTCTTGATCTAGATGCTCGAGTTTTTCTAGGAAGATGGTGAGGTTTTTTTTGAAAAAAGCGCTCTCTTCAGGAAGGAGCTCGGAGAGAGCCTTCTCGATACGAGCGGCTTGAATCTTTGCTAGCTTCGCGCTTAGCCAGACGTGTCTGTCTTGCGCCTCCTCGCCTCCATGCTGATGGTGGCCATGTTCACAATGTGCGTGCTCATCTGCTTTCAAGTGCAGGAGGGGGAGTTCTTCCCACATCTGCAGAGTGAGAGGAGAGGAGCTCTGTTTTTCCAAAATTTTTAAAATTTTCTCTTCAAAAGGATCTCCGATGCGCACCCAGAGCTTCGCTTCGTAGGCAGTTTTAACCTGCTTAGGATTGGGCTCATAGGTGTGTGGATCAGCGCTATAAGGCACGAGTAGTTCGATTGCAACGCGCTCTTTTGCGATCTGCTCGATAAAGTAGGCGTAGGGAGCGATACTGACGAGTACGATCGGTTTTGAGGAGGCAGCGGGTTTCTGGCTAGTCTGGCAAGCCGTGAGCCCGAAAAGCAGAAGGATAGAAAAAATTTTAAGCAAGAAGGTCCGCATGGGAGACATTTTAAGTTAGTTTGAGGTTTTTGCAAAGCACGCAAATAATCTTGTAGTTAAACAAAATCTGGAGTAGTTTTTATGGGTTTTTTATGGAGGAGTGTCCGAGTGGCCGATGGAGCACGCTTGGAAAGCGTGTAAACGTGAAAACGTTTCGTGGGTTCGAATCCCACCTCCTCCGTTTTGTCAGCTGTTGGGTAATAAATTGTTCACAAAAAAGCGCGCGATCGCTTAAAGCATCAGAATATGCGCTGTCCTTTTTGCAGTCATGATGAATCTAAAGTAACCGATTCTCGCAACGCGGCGGAAACCAACGCGGTGCGCAGAAGACGCGAGTGTTTGAAGTGTCTCCGTCGATTTACGACTTTTGAAACGATCGATTTGACGATCCAAGTTCATAAGCGCGATGGAAGATATGAGGACTTTCAGCAAGATAAGCTCATCAAAGGGCTTGATGCTGCATGTCGACACACGCGAATCAGTCACGAGCAGGTTCGGGCGATCTCCTACAAGATCACTGCAGATCTGATGGAGCGGCAGATAAAGGAGATAAGTACTCCTGAGCTCGGTGAAATTGCGATGAAGCACTTGCAAGCACTAGATGCAATTGCTTATATACGTTTCGCCTGTGTCTATCGCCGTTTCAAAGATGTTAACGAACTGGTGGATGCACTCCAGAATGTTGAAACAAAAGATGGCAAAGATGATGTGCTACACGAACAAATGGAGATAAGACATGCCCTTGAAAAAGAGTGAGATCGATAAGTTTAAGCAGCGCCTGCTCGAATTGCGCGCTCAATTGCAACAGCTCGTTCGCGGAGCGACAGAAGAAGTTAAATCCGATGATAAGTCTAAGGGCTATTCGCAGCACCAGGCCGATGAGGGCACAGACGACTTTGTCCGCACAATCAGCTTAGAAGTGACGAATAAAGAGTATACGATTTTGCGCCAGATTGAACGCGCTCTGGAGAAGATCGATGAGAACACATACGGAGTCTGCGACATTACTGGCGAAGAGATTCCCGTGAAACGCCTTGAAGCAGTTCCCTATGCAACGATGACAGTGAAAGCGCAGGATAAGTTTGAGAAGGGCCTGCTCTAGATGAATCGTTCCCTTCTGCTTTTTCTTGCATCGCTGCTGATTCTGGCGTCCGACTTTTTTCTAAAGTCCTACGCGCACCACTTTCTTCCCATGATGGGATGGGGCTCCGAGCTCTATCCTTATGGGGGAGTCGCAGTGTTCGAGAACTGGGCTGGTATCGATTTTTCGATCAACCACGTGCTCAATAAAGGAGCCGCGTGGGGAATGCTCTCGAATTTCCATCAATACCTTTTCTATGCGCGCCTTCTAATTGTAGGAGGCATGATCGTCTACTTCTTTCTGTTCGCTGTTTCAAAGCAGCGCCTTCCGCTTGTTCTAATTATTTCGGGAGCCCTGGGGAATATTCTCGACCACCTTATCTATGGATATGTGATCGATATGTTCCACTTTCGATTCTGGGGCCACTCCTTTCCTGTTTTCAATATCGCAGATAGCGCAATCTTCTGCGGAATCGCCTGGCTCATGATCCACTCACTCATTAAACCGCAATCTGTAGACGCTTCAGAGAATGTCTAGAGAGTGTTAACAAGCTCTAAGAGCTTTTTTGATCGCCGCGTTTCTCTCATCAGGTGCCTTAGCGCTTAAAATGGCACACATGTCTGCTTCAGGGCTGACAAGTGAATCACTAAAAGTCATCAGATCCATCGCTCCATATCCTCCAATTGCGCTCACGAACTCTCTGGGCTCTCTTCTCTTTCCGTAGAAGAGGGTAGAGAGGTGAAACAGGGTAACCCCAGGCGTTTCCACTGCTGCCTTAAGCGTCTGTAGCATGGCCTGCTGCATCTGGATGGCGTCTGGATGTATCTTGTGTTTTGTCAAGAGTGCGAGGGTGCGCTCTTGGGAGAGGCTTCGGATGTACAGTCTCTCTTTTTCAGAGAAGGGAGCTTCGCCGCAGAGATCCCCTCGCGGAGGACCGCCAGCAAGCCTTTCTGGCAGGCTGTATCCATGGTCGATAGAGATGCACCTACGCGCTCCCAAAGATCTATCTGTAATCAGGATGTTGTGAGAGAAGGCATCGAGATTCAGAATCATCAGGTTAAAAATTCTGATAATGCGTAAATCGTCTTGAAGAGACTCATCCTTCATGTGAAATCTATCTCTTTCTAGAGGAGCTGTAGATGCTTCATAATGCTGCACGGAGCCGACTCCCAATCCAAATTGAGTAAAGTCGACATAGAAAGTGGGGGGCACGCAAGCGACATGGCCCTCGTCCATCAAGAAGGCTAGCTGTTCTCTCTTGGCTCCTTCACTACTAGGAACTCCGAAACTCTCAAGCAGAGATCTCGATTTGAAAACGTACTCTCCCTGGCAAGAATTTGAGCATCTTAGAAGACGCGCCTGATTGGATCCTCGTCCCATTGAGGTGAGTGGAACACGATTTTCTAACCCCAGTATAGTGAAGTATAGCTTGTTGATCTGGGTTCCAAGATCGAATGCACTATTTAAATTAGCGGAGATTCTCCTCTTGCCAAAGACACTCCTGGTAGAGCTGCTTGAGTTTTGCAGGTTTCACAGGCTCTACTCCGCATAAAATATCAGCGGCTTTCTCAAAAAAGGCACTAGATCGAATAAGAGGGTAGACTTCTTTGCAGACCCTTCTAAGCGAAAAGGCGTCTGTTGCGTCTAAAAAGAGGTAGGTGTTTCTCACACATCCGTGTGGAAGTTTCTCGAAACTATTAACCGTCGACATGATGCGCTCCTATTTTTTCTTGATAAATTGTTTTAATTCGTCACTGGTTGTCTTCAGAGCATTCGAACCCCGAGTGATCTGTGAGATACTGACTCCGAGGGTTTTAGCCATCTCTCGCTGACTAATTTTCTCCTCAAGAAGTGCTTGGATGATCTGGTAGCGCGAAGAGAGGATCTCCTTCTCTTCAATCGTCAAAAAGAGATCCAAAATTTTCTCAAGCTCTTCTGAAGATGAGGCTCTAGTGCACAGTTTTAAGAACGATTGATAGCTCTTCTTATCAGATGGATTTTTCATCTATTAGCTCCGTTTAGGAGTGTAATTGTATACCGTTACACAATTACAGATCAATCATTTTATAAGATGCTAATTATTAGATGGTTAAAAAAGCTCAGCCACGGAGACTTGAAATAAAGGGGGTAATGACCTTACCTTGATCGAATGAACTCCTATCCACTACCGATTCAAGTTAGCTCCCCGGAAAAGCAGGGGGTGATGCGCGTTTCCAAGGCGCTAAAGCATCAGGTGCTCCTGGATGAGACAGAGATGCGAGATCTCTTTTCTGCCCTCTCTCCCTTTGAAATCTTTCGGGTGAGCGATCCTGTCGTAGCGGAGCAGATGCTAATTGAACACGAGGGTTTTTTGGAGAGATATGCAGAGTACATCCGCTCCCTGAAGGAGGGGGCTCTTCCAGACGAGACCTCACTTCGCCCCTACTTCTCTTCCGCATTTACAGTTTCGCGAGAAGCGCTCTATGCGATGCCGGTGGGGAAAGAGCGCTATCTGATTAAAACGATAAAGCCTGTGATTCAGCTCCAGCTTCACCGCTTCTTTGTCTCGGCAATTGACGGGAGATTTCACTCGATGGTTCTTGGAAAGGATAGCATCACATGGGGCATCCAATTCTCTTATCCCCAGATCTATCAAGATCCGCAAACTCACGCCTACGCAAAGGTGGTCGATTCTACCGAATTTCCAAACACAGCCCTCTTTCATAAACTTGTGAAGTGGTTAAGAGCAAATACCCTTCCAACACCCTTTGTTTTTCAAGGGAAACGAACAAATGCGCCGATCCGCATGGGAAGGGCCTGCCTTCCGTGGATTAGTCAGCATCCAGGCCTTAATGCCCACGACATACAAATCGCGAGGATCTAATGAGCATTCAAGAATACATGATCAAAACCAAGAAGACGCTCGCGCTTGCGGAGTCGTGCACGGGAGGCAGAATGGCAGCTGAGCTCACAAGAGAGCCGGGCGCCTCTCTCTATTTTCTCGGATCGCTGGTGGTCTATTCGAATGAGCTTAAGAGCTCTCTACTTCAAGTTCCGAGCAAGTTGATTGAAGAGAAGGGAGCAGTGAGTGAAGAGGTGGTAGAGGCGATGCTTTCTGGGCTCTTTCGCATAACCCGCGCCGACTATGGAATTGCCGTTACGGGAATCGCAGGGCCTACAGGCGCAAGCGCAGGGAAGCCCGTGGGAACGGTCTATGCGGCGTTTGGTGAGCGGGGGAAGGCTCCTCGTCTTCACTCTCTTTTTATCAAAGGTGAAAGAGAGGAGATGATGAGTCAAACAGCGACGCACCTTCTAGAGCTCTTTTACGCTTTTTTAAAGAATCCCATCTGAGTTAGCGCCCAAGCAACTCCCTTGACATTCACATCGATTCGATCATCGCAGTAGAAGGTAGCGCGCTGAATAGTAGTCGGAAGATTCTCGTCAAAATAGGCTGAGACTAGAATCCTGAATTTTCCCTCATTGATCTTCCCAGAAGCGTGATAGATGACGGCGGGAGGAGAGAGCTCTTGTGAAAAAGAGAGTAGATGCTCGAGTAAGTGGTGCATCAGAAGAGTTCTGGAATCGTTTGCTAGAGAGTTGAAACAGTCGATCAAGGCGACAATGACCTTCTGAGGAGAGGGCGCATCGATCGCTTTGCGTGCGATCTCCATGAGAGCGCTCTTCTCTTTTACTCGATCTACCTTCTTTACCGTTAATAGCTCCATCAATTTGCACAGCAGCACCATCCACTTATGGACGACCAGCTGGCATCCAAATGCCTCCTCATACTCGCAGGTGGCTTTTGCATACATGAATAAGAAGTCCGCTTCGGCAAAAGAGAGATAAGGGCGAGAGAAAAGAAACTCCTTCCACTGTTTAAGCACGTCGGCGCTGCTAAGAGCTACGATCTCTCTGCTTTGATAAGAAGATAGAATTAAACGGGAAGAGCTTCTTGTGGAATAAGAGCTCACATTTCTAGATTGGGGATCGAATTCTGAAGCGATGCCCAGAATCTTGCGAGCATCTTGAAATGCGGTTGTATTATCTCGAGATAGAAATGCCCAGTCGATACTTAAATTTCTAGTTGCACTTACCGCTCCTTGCCAGTCTCGGAAAAATCTATCTCTTGAGGCTCCTTGAGGAAAAAAGAAGTTATTCATAAGAAAAAAATCTTGAACAAACTTGGTGAGCGACAGCTCCCTAACAATCTCCAATCCGCCTTTGCAACTTCTTGCAAGTAAGGCGTTATCATGTGGATTTAAAAAAGTAGTTATATGCAATCGCAGGCGATAAGCTATCCTGTCTAGATTTCCCATAGCAGGGAAAGCGACCTGCTGTGCTTCTTCTGCAATGCGGAGTCTTTTGCTTCCAACTTCACTTGTCATGAACCTATCTCAATATTTCAAACTGATGATTTTTGAAGGATTTTTTCTCAGATTTTAGAGTCACTTCGCAGGACATACTTGAATAAGTAGGCCAAGAAGTGACTCTAAAATGTGGGGAAAAAGACTCGAAAAGCGCATTTTGGAAATAGTGAGATAGGTTCATAATGACCTTTTTATTAATTAATGCCGCATAGTATTATGTCTTTCGACATTTAATAAAAACTGCAAAGATTCTAAAATGAAATACGCATTGCTGGATAGTGGAAATCAGAGGAAGTTAGAGCGCTTTGGAAAGCATCTGCTTGTGCGACCCTGCGCCCAAGCTCTTTGGGAGCCCGAGCTGCCGGAGAAAGAGTGGGCGGCTGCCGATGCGACATTCACCCGAGAGGTGGAGAACCGCTGGGTTTCAAAAAAACCGCTTCCCGAATCGTGGGTGACAGAGCTAGGTGGGCTGAAATTTAAGACAGCCCCGACAGATTTTGGCCATCTCGGACTCTTTCCTGAACATAGCCTCTTCTGGCCCTGGATGGATGAGCAGATCAAAAGCCGACCAGCAGGCGTCCGCGTACTCAACCTCTTCGCCTACTCCGGCGGCGCGACGCTCGCAGCTGCGCGTGCAGGAGCTGCTGTCTGCCACCTCGACGCCTCGCAGGGAATGGTCAGCTGGGCAAGAGAGAATGCCGCACTCAATCAGCTCTCTGGAGCTCCGATACGCTGGATCGTCGATGATGTGTTAAAATTTCTTCAACGCGAAGAGAAGAGAAATTCGCGATATGAGGGAATCATTCTAGATCCTCCAAGCTTTGGAAGAGGGAAACAGGGCGAGGTGTTTAAGATTGAGCGCGATCTTCTGCTAATCTTAGATAAGTGCCGCGCAGTTTTAAGCGACAAACCCCTCTTTGTCATCTTTACGACACACACACCTGGGATGACTCCAATCGTGATGAAGCAGCTCATGGAGCAGTTCATGAAAAATGGAGTGATTGAGGCAGGTGAGATGGTTCTCCCTTCCGAAAGTAAAAAAACAGTCCCTTCTGGGAGCTACGCGAGGTGGAGTTGTGGAAAATAGGGATACCATTCGCAGCGCGCAGAACCCCAAGATAAAGCAGGCTTGCAGACTCAAAGAGCGCGGCGAACGCGATGAGACGGGCCTCTTTCTGATCGAAGGTTTTCGCGAGGTGCAGCGCGCTGCGGCGGGCAATGTCGAGCTTGTAGCACTCTTTGTCTGTTACGAATTTTTTCTCGGTGTAAACGAGCCCGCACTCATCGAGCAGATCCATGCAAAGGGGTGCGAGATCTTCGTTTGCGCGCCATACATTTTTGAGAAGCTCTCCTACCGCGACCGCCCAGACGGACTCGTCGCAGTTGCGCGTCAGATGAGACACGGAATTCCAGATCTTGCTAAAGAGGTCAGCAGAAGCAAAAATCCATTCTTGCTTGTTGCAGAGGCGATTGAAAAGCCTGGCAATCTAGGCAGCATGCTCAGATCTGCAGACGCAGTTGCTGTAGATGGCGTGATCGTCTGCGACAGGTGCACAGATATCTACAACCCCAACGTCGTCCGCGCAAGCGTCGGAACGCTCTTCACTCAGCCAGTAATCGAGGCGAAAGGGCACGAGACCCTTCTCTGGCTAAAAGAGCAGAAGATCAAGATCGTCTCGGCAACGCCTCATGCAGAGAAGGAGTTTACTCAGGTCGATCTCTCTGGTCCTGTGGCGATCGTTGTCGGTACAGAGCAGCTGGGCCTTACCGAAGGCTGGATGAACGCGTGCGATCTACAGGTGCGCATGCCCATGCTTGGAGTTGCAGACTCATTGAATGTGGCGACCGCCGCAACGCTCCTCCTTTACGAAGTTCTCAGGCAGAGAAGAAGATGAACCCAGCCGTCCTCTTTTTTGACAACCACCTCTTTGTCGCCTTCAAGCCCGCAGGTCTTGCCACGCAGCCAGCTTCTGGAGATGGCGGGAGGAATTTGGAGGAGTGGGCAAAAATGTGGTTAAAGGCGGAGATGAAGAAGGAGGGAAACGTCTTTCTCGCTGCTATCCACCGACTGGATAAGCCTGTAAGTGGACTCGTACTCTTTGCGCGCTCGAGCAAGGCTCTATCTAGGCTTAATGAGATGATGAGAGAGCGCACGATTCAGAAGAGGTACCTCGCTCACGTCGAAGGAAGAGTTCCCGCCCAAGAGGGAAGGCTCGAGCACTACCTCATTCACGATGATTTCCGCGCACGCGTCGCTTCAAAAGAGAACGCAGAAGCTAAGAAGGCGATCCTAACCTATAAACAGGTTGCTCCTCAAATTGTGGAGATAGATCTAGAAACGGGCCGCTACCACCAGATACGCGCTCAATTCGCAGCCATCGGCTGTCCCATCATCGGCGATCGAAAGTATGGAAGCCAGAAGCCCTTCGGCCCTCCCAACACTCAAGCAATCGCCCTCCAGCACATCCTCCTCGAACTCACCCATCCCGTCACCAAAGCCCCCCTCTCCTTCTCCCTCCCCCCCCACCTCGCGCTTTCAGTTTTTTGTTAGTTTTATGAAGTGATAATAGCAGGAGAGACATGTCGGGTAGGCCAAGGGAAAGCTGCGCTTTCTCTAGGGGCCTCCCTGCGACCCTCTTGCGCTGCATCTCGCTTTGCCAAATCGCGTCCTCGGAGAAGGGGCGTACCTCTGTACGACCCCCCAACGCGCTCGCCGCGCTCTCCTGCGGGTGCAATTTTGCTGTGCGATATGCATCGAAGGGCTGCTCGAGGCGCTCATTCCCCGCCGGACTAACGTCTCGGGTGCGGGGCCCCTTTCGCGTCCAGTCGCAGTTGTAGATAAAGAGAAGGGAGAGAAGATCGGGCGCGGGCACGCACACGGGCACGTTCACGAAAGAGAGAAAGAGAGGGGTCGCGGAAGAGCGTGTCCGATTCTCCTCTCCCGTCTTTCTTTCGTGAACGTGTGCGTGCCCGTGCCGGTGCCCGATCCCCTTCTTTTGCATGCAGCGCAAGAGGGTCGCAGGGAGGCCCCGAGAGAAAGCGAAGCTTTCCCCTGGCCTACCCGACATATCTCTCCTGGTAAACGTACACCGAATAAAAAAACAATCTGTCTAGAGGATTAGTAACTCGGCGATCTGGATGCTGTTGAGGGCGGCGCCTTTGAGGAGCTGGTCGCCGACGACCCAGAGGTTGAGGGTGTTGGGCTGGGTTGAGTCTTCGCGGATGCGTCCGCAAAGGATCGCATCTTGCCCGGAGGCGTCGATCGGCATTGGAAAGCGATTTCTGCCCTTCTCTTCTAAGATCGAGACGCCAGGGCTCTTTTCTAAAATTTTATACGCCTCTTCACTGGTAAGACGACTCGTGAACTCCACATTTAGAGAGATCGAGTGTGCTCTCAGCACGGGGACTCGCACGCAGGTCGCACTCACCTGAATGGAGGGGGATCCCAAGATCTTCTTCGTCTCCCGAACCATCTTCACCTCCTCATCGACGTGTCCACCTTCGCAGAGAGGGGAGTTGTGTGTGAAAAGGTTGAACGCATAGGGGAAGGGCATCGCTGTTCTCTCGAAAGGTCTCCCCTCGAGATGCGCGCGCGTCTCTTCGCGGAGCTCCTCCATCGCAACTGCTCCTGCTCCGCTCGCTGCCTGATAGGTGGAGGCGACAATTCGTTTAATCGCGACTCTCTGGTGAAGGGGAGCGAGCGCCATCAGCATGATCGCTGTAGTGCAGTTGGGGCATGAGACGATCCCCTCGTGAGATTGAAAGGCGCGGCTATTAATTTCAGGGATGATGAGAGGCACTTTAGGATCTTCGCGGAAGGCGGAGCTATTGTCGACCATCAGCGCACCAGCCTTTTTGACCTCTGCTGCCCACTCGAGCGAGATCCTCTTGCCAGCGCTAAAAAGCGCGATATCGATTCCCGCAAAGCAGCCCGGCTTTAACTCTTCAACTGCGACCATTTCTCCGCGGAAAGGGATAAGAACTCCTCTCGAGCGAGGAGAGGCGAAGAGCCTAAGTGAGCGTACCGGAAACCCTCTCTTCTCAAGGACCTGCACCATCTCGCGGCCCACTGCGCCTGTTGCGCCGACAATTGCAATTCGCATCTTTTTGTTCTCTGGTCAAAAAACCTTCTCATCGGTAATCATAGGGACTTCTCCTCCAGGATTGCAAGATGAAAGACCAGATTTTACAAGCAGTTGAAGATGGCGTGCGCGCCATCGAATTTCTGAAACAGCCCAGCAGCCTCGCCTTTATGGAGAGCGCTGCCGAGATGATCAGCGACTGTTTTAGGAAGGGGAAGAAGATTCTCATCGCAGGAAACGGCGGAAGCCTCTGCGATGCGATGCACTTTGCCGAAGAGCTCACCGGTGTCTTCAGACATAAGCGCCCAGCCCTTCCCGCAATCGCCCTCTCTTGCCCCGGCCACATCAGCTGCGTCGCCAACGATCTCGGCTACGAAGATGTCTTCTCCCGTTCGATCGAGGCCCTCGGCCAAGAGGGAGATGTCTTCATCGCACTCACCACAAGCGGCAACTCCGCCAACCTGGTCACAGCAGTTCCCTTCGCACGAGCTCGCGGCCTTAAAACGATCTCCTTTCTCGGAAAGAGCGGCGGTAAACTCAGAGGTCAGAGCGACCTCGAGCTTCAAGTCAGCGGCTTCACCTACAGCGATCGCATCCAAGAGGCGCACATGACCGCCATCCACATCATCATAGAGATGGTCGAAAAGCATCTCTTTGCTTACGCGGGCGCAGAGTCTCAGTAATTTCTTGAATTTAAGTAAAAACTTGTCTTAACATCTCTCCTCATTTCCAATTGGAGGAGCCAAAATGTCAGGATGCTGTAGTTCCGTTTCATGTAAGACGTCTTGTTCATTGCCATCCTGTCCACCAGGATGCAAATCTTCTTGCTGTGCAGAAGTCGCTTCTTGCTGCTCTTTTGGATTCGCAGAAAATCCAGCCGCTCGCTGGGATGATCTAGAGGTTAGTCTACTTGGCAAAAACGTTGAAGAAGCCGCAGGCGCTGTTGATGCTATCGCAAGTCGGGTCGGAAAAAATTTAGAGACAGATCCAGAACTTGTGGACCTTGCTGTCAGTATTCGTCTTTGCGAGACTCAGCTTAAAGAGATTCAGAGAGCTAAAGAGACTGCACAGAAAAGATTGGATGAGCAACACAATAGAAAACTTACCTGCTGCTCTTCTTACTCCTACCTATCGGTTGAAAAGGCACTCTATTACGTAGTGAGCCCTGTGCTGTATCTGGCAGCAGGAGCTGGCGCCGGACTTGGCCTCTATCAGGCTCAAGAGGGCGACAAGGGGATTGCATTTACTGCAGCAGCATTCGGTCTAATCACCTTAGAAAAAGCTTCTGGTGTTGGCAAAGAGAAGATACAAACTGCGATCTATCGACATAATCACAACATCATGAGATTAAGGCTAATTATTCATCTCGCAACTAGTGAGATTGGTAGTGCCGAGGGACTCATAAAAATATTCAAAGCTATGCCCACTCAACTGAAAGGAACCGGAAGCGAATTGGATAGTAGAGTAAGACGAGTAATGTCCGGTTTTCCTGAAAAGTACCGCAAGAGCTTTAAAGCGGAGAGACTTGTTAATTTTGCTAACAGGCATCAGACACTTCCTGCAAGTTTTAGGCATACTTCACAATCATCTAAAACCGATCTGAGCGCGGTAAGACAAGCACTGATAAAGGAGGGGCTGGTTCTACCTGCTCCTTCGCAAGGCGTCGCACCACCGTCTCAGGCCGAGCTTCATAGTGTCCAAGAGAGCCAGCAGTCAGTCGCAGAGCCTGAAGCAGCGGGAGCGAGATTCGAACTGGCTGTTGAAAATGCTGGAGCTGATGAGGGAGCGCTGCCCTTTAAAATGCATGTTCAGGAAGAAGAAAAGATGGGCGAGTCGGCAGGAGCCGCAGCAGCTCGAACAGATGAGCAGGGCGATAAAAAACACGTAGCTCAATCCGAAACTCAACCTGAACCAACAGAAGAAGACCACGCTTTTGAGCTGGAACTCTACGATGAACCTGTAGCTACCGCTGCAGTTGCTCCAGAATCTCCAACAGCCTCAGGTCAAAGTGGTCAGGCTGCACCTCTCATGGCAGCGGCTCCACCTGCTGCAGAACCGGAGCCAGCAGTCCGCGTCCACTCACCCGCCGTGCAGCTGAGCAGCGCCGTTTCTAGAAGTGTTGATGAGAAACACGCTGATCCTGAGCCTGCAGTTCGAGTCCAAGTGGCGGCAAAACCGGCAGAAGCTTCGGCAGAGGCCAGCGGCGCCTGCGTGGTTATGTAGGCCTAGCTGTTCAAAAAAGGGGAAATGGGGGATCATGGGTCCCCTCATGAAAGAGCAGATTGAAAAATATATTTTAGATGTGATCGAAGAGCGGAGGCCCGCTCCTTTAACAAGAGGGGTCCTCTCTATCCTCAGCACTTTTTTTCAGACAGCTGTGCGTGCGCGCAACTGGGGATACGACAAGAGAATTTTTAAAAGGGTCAGGGCCAGCCTTCCTGTGGTCAGCATCGGCAACATTGCAGCAGGCGGAACCGGGAAGACTCCCCTGATTCACCTCCTTGCCAAAGAGCTGGGAGCCGAGAAGAGGGTGGCTATTCTCACTAGGGGATACCGCGGCGATCTTAAAGGAAATTCTTTAAATATCAGCGCCCTTGAACCGGCCGAAGCAAAGAGGTATGGCGATGAGCCCTTCTGGCTATCGCACAAACTTCCAGAGGCCTCTGTCTGGGTTGGCAAGGATCGTGTGAGATCCGCCGAGCTTGCAGCGCAAAAAAACGCAACGCTTCTCCTTCTCGATGATGGAATGCAGTATCGAGCCCTTGAGCGAGATTTCGAGATCGTCATTCTAGATGGAAAAGATCTCTTTGCAAAAGGGGCCTTCCTCCCAAAAGGGCTTCTACGCGACGATCCCAAAAGATTGAAGCAGGCCGATCTCATCGTCATCAATCACGTCTACGATACGATCCATTATGGCAGGTGTTTAAGGCAGCTCGCCCCCTACACCTCTGCGCCAGTTGCGGCGATGCGCTACAGCTTTAAAGAGACGGAGTTTTTAAAGGGAAAGAAGGTAGGAGCTTTTTGTGCTCTTGGCCGTCCAGAGCGCTTCCTCGAGCTGCTTCGCCTGGCAGGCTGCACCATCATCGACGATCTGATCGCTTTAGACCATAGACCATTTGACGAAAGACAGCTTAAAGCCTTTGCAGAGCGCTGCAAACAGAGAGGAGCCGATCTTCTTGTCTGCACAGAAAAAGATGCGGTGAAGCTCCCGCGAGCTCTCGAACTCTCGCTTCCCATCAAGAGTCTTGAGGTGGAGATCCAGTGGACCGCAGGTCAGGCAGATTGGCAAGAATGTATAAAAAAAATAGTGAGAGAAGCCCATGAGTGAAGAATATAAAATTGCTCTACCAAAACTTGGCGAGAGCATCGTCAGTGCGACAATTGTGCAGTGGTTTAAGAAGGTGGGCGACACCGTCCAGCTGGATGAACCCCTCCTTGAAGTTTCAACCGACAAGGTTAACAGCGAGATCCCCTCACCCGTAGCCGGTATCCTCACTGAGATTCTCGCGCAGCCCGATCAGGAGCTCTCCGTAGGAGAGGCTCTTGCAATTGTAGTTAAAAGCGGAAGCAGCTCTGCTCAGAAGAGCGTTGAGATGCCCGCTCAAAAACGCGTTGAAGAGAGTTCTACCTCCACAGAGATGCAGGGCTTCTTCTCTCCAGCGCTTCTGCGCCTTGCTGCCGAGAAGGGGATTTCTCTAGATGTGCTCCAGAAGCTTCCAGGCACCGGAGAGGGGGGAAGAATCACTAAACGCGACCTAGAAAGTTACGCAGAGAAGAAGAGCTGCCCAGCAGCTGCTGCAGCGAAACAGGCGTGCGCTCCAACTCCTCCATCCGGAGAAGTTGAACATTTAAAGATGAGCGGCATGAGGAAGGCTATTGCCGACAATATGGTGCGCTCATTCTATGAAGCGCCTCATGCGACCCTTGTGACGCAAGTTGATGTAACCGATGTCTTGAAACTCATTCAGAAAGAGAAAGAGAGCTTCCAGGCTAAACATGGCGCCAAGCTCACACTCACTGCTTTTGTCGCACGAGCGATTGCGAAGGCGCTCCAAGAGTATCCTCTCATCAACTCCTCTCTTGAAAAAGATACGATTGTCGTGAAGCACTTTGTGAACTTAGGAATTGCCGTAAGTATAGACCAGGGGCTCATGGTGCCCGTGATTAAACAGAGTCAGAAGATGGAGATCCCTGAACTTGCAAAAGCAATTGGCGACCTCTCTGCCGCAGCTCGTTCTGGCAAGCTCGCTCCCGATTCAGGTGCAGGGGGAACGATCACCCTTACCAACTTTGGCATGACCGGCGTTCAGATCGGAATTCCGATCATCCGCTATCCAGAGGTTGCAATTGTGGGAATCGGCGCCGCTTGCAAGCAGGTCGTCCCTCTTGAAGATGACCTTCTCGCGGTGCGCTCGTTGATGTACGTCTCGCTCACGTTCGACCATCGCGTCCTCGATGGCATCTACGGCTGCGGCTTCTTAAGCGCCCTCAAAAAGCAGATCGAGACCAACCTCTCCCTCTGAAGAGAAAACAGGAGATCGGGCACGGGCACGCACACGGGCTCGTTCACGAAGGATAGGAAAGGACTCTCTCTCTCTCCCTCTTTCGTGCTCGATCTTATTCTTCTCTTTCGTGAACGTGTGCGTGCCCGTGCCGGTGCCCGATCTTAATTCTTCTTGTGCACTTCTCATCCTTGGGCGGAAGAGAAGCCTGGGGTGCCGTCGAAGGTGTAGAGGTACTCGGTCTTGATGATGTCATGGCCGAGGAAGTGGAGCTTTTTTAGAAGCTCTACGATCTCGTCCGAGCCCACCTTATGGTTTTTCATTTTATGCATAAACCGGCAGCGGTACTGTTCGATGCAGAAGGTCTCGGGCTGTCCTTCTGGCCAGATGCGCGCTCCTCGATTGCTAATCATATTGAGCAGCAGTGGAGAGACATCGACTGGCACCAGCTTTTTATAAAAGGTCTGAGCTGGATCGTTAGAATAGATAAAGACATCCACGCCCACCAGCTCCCTTTTTGACTCCTCGCTCTTAGAGACGTGAAGCGTTGTCACTTTCGGGCTCATCTCGTAGGCCACAGGTTTCAGCTTCTCTGGCTTTTTCCCCAGATTGCGCGCCACAGCCTGAGCGAACTCTTTAGTTCCCACTTTTAGCTTGCTCGTCTTCTCTTTAAAGATGTCGTAGGTGTGAACTCCCTCTTCTATCGTCTTTAGCCAAGCGTTATGTATGCGCGCTGCAACGTGTGGCTGTCCAATGTGTTGAAGCATGAGCACAGATCCCAGCAGGAGGCCTGAGGGGTTAGCCACATTCTGCCCAGCCCGGCGTGGAGCCGAACCGTGAATCGCTTCAAACATCGCGCCGAAATCGCCGATATTTGCCGAGCCCGCAAGACCTACAGATCCAGAAATTTGGGCTGCAACATCCGAAAGAATATCTCCGTAGAGATTTGGAAGAACGATCACATCAAAGGCTTCAGGAGTATCGGCCATTTTGGCCGCGCCGATATCTACAATCCAGTGCTCGTTCACGATATCTGGGTACTCCGCTGCAATCTCATCGAAAACTTTGTGAAAGAGACCATCGGAAAACTTCATAATATTATCTTTAGTGAAGCAGGTCACCTTCTTGCGATTGTAGCGCCTAGCATACTCGAAAGCGTAGCGCACGATCTTTTCAGAACCTGCTCTTGAAATTAACTTGATAGAGCAGGAGACATTTGGAGTCTGTCGATACTCAATGCCAGCGTAGAGGTCCTCCTCGTTTTCGCGGATGATCACCAGATCCATGTTGGGGTGTTTTGTCTGAACGTAAGGGGAGTAGGAGACGCAGGGGCGGACATTTGCAAAAAGCCCCAAGCTCGTTCTGATCGTCACATTGAGACTTTTAAAGCCCCCGCCCTGAGGGGTTGTGATAGGCGCCTTTAGAAAGGCCTTAGTCCTGCGAATCGTCTCCCAAGTTGCCGGTTCGATTCCCGTAGGGGAGCCCTTTAAATAGACCTTTTCTCCGATCTCCACCTCATGGATTTCGATAGCGGCCCCAGCTTCTTCTAGAATATGTAGGGTCGCCTCCATGATCTCTGGGCCGATTCCATCTCCACGGGCAACTGCGATAGGGACTTTTGCTTCTGTCATAAAATTTTTTTGTGAATTGTGATATTCCTTCTTCTATGCGATTTTTTTGAAGACTTCAAGCAAATTTGGAAAAGGACTATAGTCTACAGATTATGATAAAAGAACTTTTTAACGAGCAGCGCCGCTACCTAAACACCTTTTTCGATCAGATCGATGCAGAACAGGCTCAAGCCTTTTTGGATGCGTGTCTTCAATGCAGAGGCCTGATCGTATTTACAGGAGTAGGCAAGAGCGGCATCATCGCCGAGAAGATTGCAACCACACTCGTCTCAACAGGCACAAAGGCGCTGCACCTGCCTCCTACTAATTTTCTCCATGGCGACCTCGGGATGATGACATCTGATGATATGCTCATCCTCATCAGCAAGAGCGGAGAGACAGAAGAGCTTCTAACGCTCCTGCCCTTTGCAAGACGACGCGGAGTTAAACTCCTCTCTATTGTATCGAATCCGCATAGCCGACTTGCCAGAGAATCCGATCTAAGCATCTCTCTGCCCGTCGAAAAAGAGCTCTGTCCATTTGACTTGGCTCCCACCACCTCGACTGAAGTCCAACTTATTTTTGGCGACGCCCTCGCCATCGCAATGATGAAGGCCAAAGAGTTCTCATTGAATGAGTACGCCCTCAACCATCCCTCGGGCAATATCGGCAAAAAGGCCACCCTTTCAGTGAATGATATCATGATTAAAGAGGGGAAGGTCCCGTTGTGTGGCCCCGATGATCGTCTGGTCGATACCCTCGTTGAGCTGTCTAATAAACAGTGCGGCTGTCTCCTTGTTGTCGATGAGAAAAAGAAGCTGCTCGGAATTTTTACTGACGGAGATTTAAGACGGGCCTTGCAAAGTCAGGGGGCAAATGTGTTAGAAAGGAAAATGCAGAGCCTGATGACAGCAGCCGCGATCCGCGTCCCTCAGAACATCCTCGCATGGGATGCTGTGAAGATCATGCAGAAAGATCCAAAGAAGTGGGTCATGGTCGTTCCAGTCGTCGATGATGAGAGAGTTGTAGGGATCATACGTATGCATGATGTCGTTCAGGCCGGACTTGCATAACTTTTGAGCACGACGACCAAATGGATTTAAAGACAGCAAAGCTTCTATTCATTTTTTCCACTATTTTTA
This sequence comes from Chlamydiales bacterium, assembly GCA_016185065.1. Lineage (NCBI taxonomy): Bacteria > Pseudomonadati > Chlamydiota > Chlamydiia > Chlamydiales > Chlamydiales bacterium. The sequence goes on along the minus strand of JACPOL010000004.1, from coordinate 2,220 downwards.
TCGCTTCATTTACCCGCAGAAGCGTGCCAAAAGACCTCATATTTCTAATCGGCGGCGCCTTCACTCTACTCTTGGGAATTACACCTGCAAAAGAGTTCATGTACACACTCACAAGCGGTGCGCAGCTCACAGCAGTCTTTCTTTTTGCTCTAGCCTACACTCTCAAAGAACCTCTCTTCGATCGAACTATTCGAATTAGGAGAGTTAAAGATCTTCCTCCACTGCTTCACGACTCTTTTTGGAGTTACGCTTTAAGCGGAGTTCTTTTCGCTGCAGCACTGCAACAGACCCTTCTGCCCGCACAAGTTGGAAACATTCTCTCCTGGATGATCGGAACCAGCCCATTTCTTCTCGTCGCATTTCTGCTTGGGGCGATCTATCTCGTTGCGCTTATTCTTCCTCCCGTCTTTGTGCTTTTAACCTCTTTTCCTTTTGCAGTCGCAGCACTTCAGCGAGCGATGCCAAGAGCTGATGTGACGATTGCTGCAGTGGCAATTTCACTTCTTGCTGTCATTTTTTCTTCACTGAATGTAAGAAGTCGTGAGAGAGTTAAAGTGAAAGTGCGCGCTCCTCTGCTGATAGCTGTAGTGCTTGTGTGCGCCTTTCTTATTCCTCAATTTTGGTTGGTTTTTAAATAGGAGCTGAATTATGGATCTCATGGGTATTCCGCTAGGCTTTCTCGTCGGTGTTTTCATTGTCGGCTACCTCCTGATGATCTTCGAGTTCTACGTCAAAGTTAATAAGACTGCAGTTTCCCTCTTCCTCGCAGTAGCCTGCTGGATGATCTACTTCACATGGGCAAATGGTCCCCCGAATGAGATGCTGGGCGAGCTCACTATTCACGTCTCCAAAGCGTCACAGATCATCTTCTTCCTTCTCGGTGCAATGACCCTTGTCGAGCTCGTCGACTCTCATAAAGGTTTTAAGATCATTACAGACTCGATCTACTCCCCATCAAAGCGAAAGATGCTCTGGACCGTGGCAATTTTCTCCTTTTTTCTCTCCTCTATCCTGGATAACTTGACCACCACGATTTTGATGATCTCCTTGCTCCGCAAGATGATTCCGCGTCTCGAAGAGAGAATCGTTCCCGCCTGTATCATCGTCATCGCAGCAAACGCAGGGGGCGCGTGGACGCCGATCGGGGATATCACCACCACGATGCTCTGGATCGACGGCCAGCTCTCGAGCATTGCAGTCATTAAAGCGCTCTTCTTGCCGAGCATCATCTCTCTGCTGGTTCCGCTTGCTATTTTCTCTTTTACAGAGAAGGGAAAGTTCACAAAAATTGTTGAAGAGTCGCACAAGTCTCACGAAGAGCCCTATGGACGCCTAATTTTTTATCTAGGAGTTTGCGGGCTTATCTTCGTTCCGATTTTCAAAGCTTGGACGGGCCTACCTCCATTCATGGGCATGCTCATCTCTCTTGCGGTCCTCTGGCTAGTAACAGATATTTTACACCACAATCACCATGAGAAGCGCCACCACCTCCGCGTTCCCTTTATCCTCACGAAGATCGACACTTCTAGCGTCCTCTTTTTCTTGGGGATCCTGCTCTCGATGAACGCCTTAGAGACCGCTGGACTGCTGGATAGGCTTGCCCATTACCTCAGCGGAGTCATTCAGAGCCAAGCTACGCTTGCCACTCTTATCGGTATCATCTCTGCTTTTATCGATAACGTACCCCTCGTTGCCGCAACGATGGGGATGTACCCTCTTTCTGAATTCCCCATGGACTCCTCTCTATGGCACATGATCGCATATGCCGCAGGTACAGGGGGAAGTCTTCTCATCATCGGCTCCGCCTCAGGGATAGCCCTGATGGGAATGGAGAAGATCCACTTCTTCACATACGCCAAAAAAGCCACTATTCCGGTCCTGGTTGGGTACCTTGCCGGCATGGGCTGCTATCTTCTCTTTTCCTGATTTCCATAGAGGAAAAAGAGATTTTTTTTCTTTTTTTTCAAAAAGCGTTGCACAAAAAGAAGACCATTTTGTATGGTGTTGGCTTCCTTGAATGACTTATCGTCTTCAAAGAAACAATGTGGTCTGTTAGAGCCGCATAAGATGTTTTGACAGTAGAGTAGAAGTGACGTGCAAGCAAAAGAAGCTTGTGCAAAATAGAGCAGTTTTAACTGCTCTAAGCCTGTCAAAGAATAAGAGTTTTTTTACAGATTAAATTTTTTTTGAGAATTTGATCTTGGTTCAGATTGAATGCTG